>JBBRIK010001123.1:0-2795 GCA_038221045.1 Gemmatales bacterium | reverse complement strand
CATCAAGGGCCAGCCGGTGGACGCGAAACTCGTGGCGGAAACCGGGCTGACCGTCGAACAACTCCAGGAGTTCGCCGACCGCATGAAGTCGTGCAAGTTCGGGGTACTGTTCTTCGGAATGGGCCTGTCGATGACGCGCGGCAAGCACATGAACTCGGCCGCCCTGCTGACGTTGGCGGCCGAGTTGAACGCCTTTACGAAGTTTGTCGCCATGCCTATGCGCGGACACGGCAACGTCACCGGCAGCGACGTGATCATGCGCTGGACGACGGGCTACCCGTTCGGCGTCAACCTGGCCCGCGGTTACCCGCGTTTCAATCCAGGCGAGTACTCGACCATCGACCTGCTAATCCGCGGCGACACCGACGCCGCGCTCATCCTCGGGGCCGATCCGGGGGCGACCATGCCGCAACCGGCCATCGACTACCTGGCTCGCATCCCGACCATCGTGCTGGACCCCAAGGTCACGCACACGAGCCGGCTGGCGCGCGTCCACATCACGACGGCCGTCACAGGCATCAGCGCTCCGGGGACGGCCTACCGGATGGACGAGATCCCGTTGCCGCTGCGGCCTGCGCTGAAGTCGCCGTATCCAACGGACGAAGAGGTACTCCGGCGCATCTACAAGGCCGTGGCCGCCAAGCCGCCGCTGCCCGTGCCGGTGATGCCGAAATTGGCGGCGGTGTAACTGTTTTGATGATCGAAGAATTGAGCGAGCAACCGCTGACAATCTGAAAGCCGAGACAGGGGGAACGTTGTTCCACTATACAAATGATAAAGGCTACAAGGCGATCAGTTCGCAGCAGACGTGGCTGTTCAAGGTATCGCAGCCCCCGTGCGACCACCCGATGGCCGCCTATTTCACGAACCTCCCCCCAGGAACCAAGAACCTCGCGAAGAAGCTCTTCGTTCGCGGCTGCGCTGATAAGATAGCCTTTGTGTTCTGTTTCTCTGGCGGCGACGATCTCACGCCTCTGGACGGCGGACGAGGCGCATTCGTCTTTTACAGTTTGGACGACTATCCTGTGGAGAGCGAGCGGCAAGGGACGCACGGCCCCACTTAATAAGTCCGGGGAACAGGCATGATCGGCGGCACCGACATCGTGATTCCCGCAGTGGGTGATCCGGCCGCCCTCGAGGCTTGCGCGAGGATCGTACAGCGTTGCTGGCCGCAGGCCCGGTTTGAGGATGCTGAGACTGGCGAAAAATATGCCCGGTACGGCGATATTCCGCTCGGTCGCGTCCGTGAACTCTTCGCCTACCTCGACGCGAAGGCAGAGGCAGAGTGGGATGCTGGCAGTCCCGCTTCGCCGCCAAACTCGATGCTCTACCTGATCCTGTCCGCGGACTTTGTCACGGCGGTGCTGGATGACCCCAACACGAACGACATGCGAGCGATGCTTGAATCGTTTCAGACGATACTGTGGATGGACATCCTGAATACCTACGCGAGGGCAGCATGAGCCAGCAATCCGCCGCCGTCCTCGACCGGCTCCTCCGAGACAACGACCTTGGGTGGATGATCGATCTCTACGCCCCCAAAGAGCGCGCGATCCCCTTTCTGCTCGAACAACTCGATGCGGTCAGCGCCGAATATCGCCGCCGCTTCCGTGTCGAAGTCCCGTTCACCCCGGAGGCGCTCACAGCCGAGGCAGAAAGGAATCCGCACAATGTCCGGGCTTTCCTCCAGATGCTGGCGGCCACCCGATCCCTGGAAATGCTGATCATGGTGTGGCGCATTCTCCACGGCCTGAGCATCCGGCGGGTGGAAATGAACTACAAGGAACTAGAATCGTTCAGCCTCTTCGTTGTCCTGGCTCATTCGGGAAAGGAGCAGGACGAGCTTGAGGAGTATCGTTCCCAGGACATTTTTGACGCAGCCCTCGTGCGGAATTTCGGCCTCGGCACGGCCAGCGGGAAGCCCCTATTTGACGGCTTCTTTCCAAATCGGAGAAAATGACACGTGTTCCCAGGTGGGTCGCGGCGCATGGCCGGTCGCCTCGTGTGAACGGACAGACATGTATCGACGCAAGAACTGCGTGGAGATTTCATGCTGCGAATTAAGGGCGGAAAGGTCTACGACCCCGCCAACGGCGTCAACGGCGTCGTCCAGGACATTTGCATCCGCGACGGCCGCATCGTCTCCGAGGTCGAGGGCGGCCGCACGATTGACGCGACGGGCATGGTGGTCTTCCCCGGTGGAGTGGACGTCCACACTCACGTCGCGGGGGCCGCCCTCAACTTCGCCCGCGCGATGATCCCCGAAGACCACCGCCGCCACAAGGAGTTCGTTCGCACTCTCGTGACGCGCGGCGGCATCGGCGGGTCCACCCCCACCACCTTCATCACCGGCTACCTCTACGCCGGCCTCGGCTACACCACCGTGAACGAGGCCGCCGTCCCCGTCCTGTCGGCCCGGCACACGCACGAGGAACTCCGCGACACGCCCATCGTCGACAAGTCGTGCTGCGTCCTCATGGCCAACAACGAGATCCTCCTCGACCAGATCGAGGCCGGCGAACTCGAACGCGCCCAGCACATCGTCGCCTGGAACATCTGGGCCGCCAAGGCCTACGGCGTCAAGGCCGTCAACCCCGGCGGCGTGACGGCCTGGAAGTGGGGCAAGGACGCCAAAAGCCTGAACGAGCCGATCGCCGGCTTCAGCAAGGCGACGCCCGGCAAGATCATCTCGGCCCTCGCCAACATCGTCGATGAACTGGGCCTGCCACACCCGCTGCACCTGCACTGCAACAACCTGGGCGCGCCGGGCAACTACACCACCACGCTCGAGACGA
>JBBRIK010001122.1:0-2797 GCA_038221045.1 Gemmatales bacterium | reverse complement strand
AGGCATGAGCAAATCACAATCAGAGCTTACACAACTGCTTCCACAGAAGCAGGACAGAGATACTCCGATAAAAGATTGGCCGGTTGGCCCCGCCGGATTCCCTTGCCGGGGCTTGAGTTCATCGCTTGTTTAAGGTCTAGGGGCGAGATCGAGGGGCGCCAAGGTTAGTCCTTAAACAAGCGAAGAATCGCAGTGACAGCCATATGTCACTTTCATAACAGTATGGCAGGAGAGGGTTTGTATTTCAGACATTCTGTCTGCATAGTTTCACTCGAAAACGCAATCTATGTGTCCTGAAAAATAGCCAGAACCGCTGGATCCTGTTGAACTTGCGGAAAATGCCCTGCGTTTCTTCGCTTGTTTAAGGGTTAGTCGGAGCGCGCCGCTGGGTCGGGGCGCACGACATGGTTTGCGCAAGGGCGAGGCAGGCATTTCAGTCTGTCGATGGAACTCGAAGGTAGGAAACCAGTTGCGTGAACGCTTTCACTGATGAGCGCTGCGCCAACCCTCAAAATTCTTTGACCCTTTCGCCGTAAGCCCTTGGCACTTCTCAATCGGCTTGCAAACCATGTCGTGCGCCCGCTGGGTCGTCGGAGGGCGGCGGTAACGCCTCACCGCCCCTTCTTCCCCTGCCGCCGCCCCGCCGACTTCCGGCCCGGCCGGTAACCCGTCGGCTTCGGCGGCTCGGCTCCGCGTTCGGCGGCTGGCTCACCCTTCGAGGGGTTGGCAATGGTGTGGTAGTGGTCGGGGTCGTTCGCCCGCTTGCGTCGTGCCTCAATGGCCTCCTTTGGCGGTTGTGCCGGGATGAGCCCCTCGCACCCGCCGATCAGATCGTGCCTCCTCGCCTCGATCAGAGCTTCCCGCACGGTAAACCAGTTTTCGGGCTTAAAGAACTGCATCAGCGCCCGCTGCATCTTCCGGTCTCGCATCCCCTTGGCGACCTTGACGGGCTTCTTCGTGAAGGGATCGAGTCCCGTGTAGAACATGCACGTCGCGATATCGAACGGCGCGGGGATGAAGTCCTGCACCTGATCGGGACGATAGCCGTTGCGCTTCAGAAAGACCGCCAGGTCGATCATCGCGTTGAGATCGGAGCCGGGGTGGCTAGCGATGAAATACGGCACCAGATACTGCTTCGGCTTGCCGGCCTCCTTCGACGCCTTGTTGAACTCTCTGGCGAAGCCGCCGAAGTTGTCCACGTCCGGCTTCTTCATCAGTTCCAGGACATTGGGATCGGTGTGTTCCGGCGCGACTTTCAGATGGCCGCCGACGTGGTGTTCCGCCAACTCGCGGACATACTCCGGAGACAGTTGCGCCAGGTCCATGCGAATGCCGCTGGCGACCAGCACCTTGCGAATACCTGGCTCCGTCCGCGCTCGCTTCATCAGTTCGATGAGGGGGCCATGATCGGTGCCGAGCAGCTTGCAGATCGTCGGATGGACACACGACAGCCGCTTGCACTTCGCCTCGACGTCGGGGCGCGTGCAGCGCATCTCGTACATGTTCGCCGTCGGGCCGCCGATATCGCTGATGATGCCGGCGAACTCTGGATCAGCGGCCAGCTTCTTGACTTCGTTGAGAATCGACTCCTGCGAGCGCGACTGAATGATTCGGCCCTGGTGCGCGGTGATCGAGCAGAAGGTGCAACCGCCAAAGCAGCCGCGCATGATCGTTACCGAATCCTTGATCATCTCGAACGCCGGGATCGGTTCGGTGTACGAGGGATGCGGCCTGCGCGTGTAAGGCAGATCGTAGACGTGATCCATCTCGTCCTGAGCGAGTGGCAGCGCCGGCGGATTGACGACGACGGCCTCGCGGTCGTGGAACTGGATCAGCGTCCTGGCGTTGAACGGATTTGTGTTGACGTGAATCAGGCGGGTCGCCTCGGCGAAAGCGAGTTTGTCAGCCTTCACTTCCTCATAGGAGGGAAGCGTCAACTTGTCTGCTAACGCAGTCTCCTTGTCTTGAGAAAGTAGCGCGGCTTCGCGAGCGCCCAGCAGGTACGCCACGCCGCGCATGTCGCGGAGGTCTTTCACCGTTTCACCGGCGGCGAGGCGATTCGCTATCTCGACGATACCCTTCTCACCCATGCCGTAATAGACGAGGTCCGCCTTGCAATCGAGGAGAATCGCCCTGCGAACGGTGTCGCTCCAGAAGTCGTAATGGGCCAGCCGGCGCAGTGATGCCTCGACGCCGCCCGCGATGACCGGCACGCCGGGGAACGCCTCGCGCGCCCGATGACAGTAAGGCAGCGTGGCGCGGTCGGGCCGCAGACCGATTCGGCCGCCGGGCGAGTAAGCGTCGTCGTTGCGAACCTTGCGGCTGGCGGTGTAGTGATTAATCATCGAGTCCATGTTGCCGGCGCTGATGGCAAAGAACAGACGCGGCCGGCCGAACTGCCGCCACGGTTCGCAGGAGCGCCAGTCGGGCTGGGACAGCATGGCGACGCGATATCCAGCGGCTTCGAGCATGCGCCCGAGGATCGCCATCGCAAAGGAAGGATGATCGACGTAGGCGTCGCCGGTGACGAAGACGACGTCAACGCTATCCCAGCCGCGCGCGGCCATCTCGGCGCGCGACGTCGGCAGGGGCGGCGACGCAAAGCGCTCCGTCCACATGGGCAGCGTTAGCCTGGAGGCACTCATGATTAGCTCTCTCACAACAACCACTTGACGCAATTGTTTATTGTATCATCGTGAAGATTGGCCAGTTGTGAGTTTGCAGTTTCCAGTTGCCAGTTGTGTAGAAATGGCGTCTCCAACAGGCAAAAGGCAACAGGCAACAGACAAATGGCCAA
>JBBRIK010001121.1:0-2798 GCA_038221045.1 Gemmatales bacterium | reverse complement strand
GGTGTCCTGGGCCAGGGAGAGCAACAAGCTGAGTGTGTCGGCGCCCTTGAAAGGCCGTTCGCCGGCGCAGGCCTCATACAGGACACAGCCCAGGCTGAACAGATCGCTGCGAGCGTCGATGCGATTACCTCGCGCCTGCTCGGGGGCCATGTAGGCGGGAGTGCCGACGCGGGTTCCTGTCTCGGTTAAGTGGGACCGGCTGTCGGCCGCGCGAGCCAGGCCGAAATCGAGGAGTTTCACTCGTCCGCGAGGCGACTCCAGCCAGATGTTGGCCGGCTTGACGTCGCGATGGATCAGTCCCCTGTCGTGGGCCGCTCGCAACCCCTCCGCCATCTCGCGGCCGATGCGAACGGCTACCCTTATCCCCAGCCGCGTTTCGCGGCGCAGGCGCGCGTCCAGGCTTTCGCCGCGCAGCAGAGGCATGGCCAGGAAGAGGACGCCGCCGTCCTCGCCGACCTGATAGATGGGGACGATGTGATCGTGCTCGATGGCCGCGATGGCTTGCGCCTCGCGCAGAAATCGACGCCGGCCGGCCTCATCGGCCGCCAACTCCGGCCGCATGACCTTCAGCGCCACCTGCCGCTGCAACTGGGAGTCCTCGGCGCGATAGACGACGCCCATGCCGCCGCTGCCCAGCGTCTCCAGCAGACGGTACGGCCCCAGCCGGCCCAGTTCGCCGGGACTTCGGGGTGGGTCGAGGACCGGCTGAGGCCGCTCGGCCACCAGAGTCGGAGCAGGAGGAGCGGAAAAGATCACGTCGGTGAGAGACAACGCGGGGAATCGGGCCTGATACTCCTCCGCGGAAAGTACATCGCCGGCAAGATGGCGGGCCTCGTACTCCTGGCGGACCAGGCGGAGTTGCGCGGGCTGAGTAAGACCGGAAAAGCGGCGGAGGTACTCCTCAACGGGGGCCGGCCGTGCGGAAGGGAGTGTACTCCGGCCGAAGTGCTTCCAGGCCAGTTCCAGTTCGATGTGGATCAGTTCCTCCAGCGTGGCCTGATACGCCGGGTGATCGTGGGGAGGCAGGAATTGTTCGATGGGTTGGGACCGGCCGTCGCGCCAGGCGGACTCGAAGGCGCGGCGTGCGTTTTCGTCGATGGGAATCAGCGATTCATCGTCCATGGCAGCGTTACCGATGTAGGGAAGCCGGGTATCCCGTACCATCGTCGGGGCGGAAGACTGACAATTCCAGAAAAAGTTGTCCGCTTTCTCCCACCGACGGCAATTCTCCAGTTAAGGACGTAGCAAACCTCTTCATCCAAACTCGCATCGGGGGAGTGAACCGTGGTCCTCATCTACAATCAGGTCGGACTGGTTTGTCTGGTCGGCGGCGCCATCTTCGGCGGGCTTGCCGAATGGCTCTTCGGCCTGACCAACTTCCCCGGAGCGCTGTTCTTCCTTGTCACCGCCCTCCTGGGTGGACTGGACGACGTCGCCTATCGGCTCGACAACAAGGAAGGGAAGCCGAAGTGGATTCGGCTCCTCTCTCCCATGCAGGGCGGTCACTTTTATTTTCTTCCGGTTTGGCTCCTGGCTTTCCTTCCCCTCTTCATGGGAACCATGATTTTCTTCGTCCCGAAGAACTCGACCGCTTCGGCCAGCAGTCCCGTCCCGGTCAAGGAAGCCTGGATGGCGAAACATTCGAGCGAATGGCCGCTCATCATCCTGAAGAACACGGCGACGTTCGCCGACCACCGCGACCTGCGTGAAGGCACTTCCTTCCTGGTCCGGGAGAAGGAAGGCCGTGTCCTCGCAGTCACGTCCCGGCATCTGCTCAATCCGAACGTCGCCGATTCACAACTCGAGCAAGCGATGCTCTCCTGGAAAATGCATCCCGCCGTCATTCGCTCGCTTGAGTCAGGCGTTTTCGCTCCGACGAACGTCCGCTCCGTTTCCGTCGAGAAGGTCGCGGCCATCCGTGGAGAAGTTCTGATGCTGACGGTCAAGGAAGAGGGAGCCAGCCTGCCCGCTCAGCCGCTCGAGGTCCGCGAAGGCCCGGTCCAGGTGGGGGAGACGGTATACTTGCTGGGAACCCCCGCCTCGGGTCGCACCAGCGGCATCCAGCAAGTGTATCCCGGCAAGGTCATCGCTCGGGAAGGGACAGGGTTCCGGGTCGCTCCGAATCGCGCACTCAATCTGGAAGGGTTTAGCGGCGCGCCGATCATCGACGCCAACGGGAAAGCGATCGGCGTACTGACGGTCAAGCCCAGCACTGGCCCTCGGCTCACCCTGACCCCCGATTTCCACGCGGAGGACCTGAACGCGGATCGCTGATCGCAACGAGGTAAGCGCGGAGAATGACGCACAGGGAACACGCTCGCGCGTGTTCCCTGTGCGTCGTTATTCCGATCCCCCTACATCTCGGAAAAAATTGTCCGGTGCAGTGCAGCGACGGCAATCCTTCTGACAGAGGGGACCAGCGGGGCCAGCGAAAACGACAGCCCTTCGGATGGTTCCCCTCGCTGAGAAGAGGTGTCTCTTCTTTCCTGACTATAGTGCTGCAACGCAGCGAGGAGTCTTCGATGAAGCGTCTATTCGCAGTTCTGGCCGTCCTGGCCGTCGCCGCCCTGTCTGCCACCGTCCATGCCAACATGGCCGCCGCCGACAAGCATGTGCATGGCCACAAGCAACTCGCCCATCCGAACAAACTCGCCAACGGCCACCATGCCGTACACAAGACACAGTCGGGGCATCAGATCCATGCCCACGTCAACGGGAATAAGATCCACAACCTCCATGTGAAGGATCGCAACGGACGAGCAGTGGGAGTGAAGAAGCAGGTTTCGCGGGTACGGGCG
>JBBRIK010001120.1:0-2801 GCA_038221045.1 Gemmatales bacterium | reverse complement strand
CCAAGGACAAACCCTAAGCGAGTGACGGCAGACTTGAGCGATCCTGTGGCCGGCTCCCTGGAGGGGCCGGCCACCTTTCACATCTACAGGAATCTGCTTGCGAAACACGTTGCATTAGCGGTTCTCCCGCTCTCGTCGTGGACTTCCCTCGTACCTGACGACGTAACGCACCTCTCCCACCCGTCGATCTGGAATCCGCGGAATAGGGGCGGAAAAAGGGACAGCTACGCTTGTGGAACGAAGCGTGGCTGTCCCTTTTTCCCCTTCCCTATTTCCGCTCCGACGGCGGCGCGGGACAATGAGTAAAGGAGAGGCGAAGCGGGACCAAAGACGGTGTGCCTGCCGTCGTCCGGAATAGACGGACCCAAAGAATCGCTACGCCACGGCGGCATTGATGAGGAACACCATGACCCAGGAACGCGACCTGTTGCGAACGATCGCACGCGAGCCAGACGACGATACTGTGCGCCTCGTGTTCGCGGACTGGTTGGAGGAGCATGGCCAGGAGGACCGTGCGGCATTCATCCGCGTTCAGGTGCGGCTGAGCGAGATCCGCCCTGGCATCCTGCCTCCGGACGAAGCAGCGTTATCCCCCCACTTGTCGCTGTCACGCTCCGAGGGAAGCTGGCATTGTCCAGGTGATACCCACGAGCGGCGCGACCTGGCGTTCCGCTGCCGGAGCCTGCTCGACGCCCATGGGGAAGAGTGGCTGGCGCCCCTCCGCGGATGGCTGCGCCACGAGTGGATTTGGTCGCGCGGCTTCATCGAGGTCGTCGATGCCGATCCGGGCGGGCTGGCAGCGGCTGGCGACGAACTTTTCGATCTCCATCCCATCCGACGGCTGATCCTGACGGGTCTGCGGGGGACATCAGTGTGCTCGCGGCGGTTCCCGCGGACAACCGCCTGACCGCGCTGGATCTGATTCACAACGGCCTCGATTTAAATTCGCTGCGGGAACTGACAAGGTTCAGACACCTCGATGGCCTGACGGAGTTGAACCTGTCGTTCAACGGGCTGCGAGACCCGGCGATCGACCTCCTTCGCGATGAGCCGTTCTTTCAAGGTATGTCGCTTAGCCTCGGTGCCAATCCGTTCACGGATAGCGGGCGGGAGCGGCTCCGTGAACATTTCGGCTCCCGGGTCAGTTTCAAGCGGGAACGCCATCCGGATCGACTCTTCGCCTTTTCGGCGGATGCCGGTCTGAAGCAGTTCCACCCAGAGCAAATCGGTATCGTCAACATCCGCGCGGGGTGGGGAAGTGATCAAGTGCAATTGTTACTTGAGGAGTATGCACACACGGACACACTGTGGGTCTGCGATCACACGGGCGACCTCCTTCATGTCGAGACCCGGTCTGGCTGGGGACAACAGGAGCCGCAGCGTCGCGAGGAGAAGAACGCTTGGCTGCGGAGCCTCGGCTACGAACCAGCCACGATTCAGGTGAAGCGGTTCCCCGGCGTTTACGATTTCCCAAAAAGCTGGTCCGACCCGTTCGATTGCTCCGATGCCGAGCCGGAGGATTACGCTTCCGGCGAGGCGTTCATGGAGCGCTGGCTGGCGGAAAACGGGTTTCGGTTCGGGTCGTACTGTGGCGGCCAATGGTTCAACCGCAAGAGTGGGGAGCAGATCGCACTTTGATCCACAGTCCCTTCGCCGGCTCGCCAGACGTGCCTAGACGATCCCCAGGCAGTGCGGAACGAGAGACTCTTCGGGTCGCAATAGGGGACAGAGCCGCAAAAACGGGCTGATCGACGCCACGATCTTCGTGCGGGTTACAAGTACTCAGCATGGCATCCCAGGCACCGAAGCAACAGGATCCGGGAGTGGGGGGACGCCTTCCACACGCTCACTGCCTCCTGTTGGAGCCGTAAATCCGGTATGCTAGCCGGAGCGGAGGACACGAATCGGAAGGGATGAGCGAGGCGAGAAGCTCATCGCCCTCCGTCCAAATGGCAGAAGAAGAGAAGCCCCCTGTTCTGCACCGTGTGGAGCGTTCAGCCATGCCCGAAGCCTCGGATCAGCCCATCTGTCGAGAAGTTTTCGACACCCAGCAGTTGGTGACGGCATTTCCACCGAAACTCCGCGACCGCAACAAGAAGGTCGTCCATCGAATCGCCTGCCCACCTGGCTGTCTTCATGGCGGCCACATCGTGCTGTCCCGTTGGCCGGCCGTGGACTTGCCGGATCGAGCCTCGGCCAACGAAATGAAGACCTTGTTTGAGCCGCGCCAGGATGCCTTCGGCTACGAAGCAGCGCCGGCGGGCCTGACGCGATTTGAGTGGTACTTGAATTTCGCTCACCACGATCTCTTTTGCGCCTACGCCGGGGCCGCCTTTGCCCAGGACGAGATCCAGGTCGCCGAACACCCGGCTCTCGGCTCGCTGCGAGAAGCACTGCTCGCATCAAGCACGATCAATCCGTCCACCGTCGAGAATGGCCAGCCGACCCCAATCCTGATCCGAGGTGTGGAGCGGCGCTGCGCCGTGGCGACAGATCGAAATGAGGCCGAAGCCCGGCCGGACGGTCTGTACGGCAACAACTTTTCTCGCGCCAAGGCCGACGTCGTGGCGCGGGCCACCCAGCCCATCGCGCCGCTGACCATCAGCAACCTGATTGCCCTCGAAGCCCCGTCCTATGGCAATGGCGTCTACAGCCTGAACGACATCGAGTACATCCTTCGCACGGCTTACACGGGCTTCCGTGCCGCGGCGATCGAGTCTGCCCTGGCGGCCAGGGAAGCAAACGCTCCCTCGGCTCCTCTCGTCGTCTGTCACACGGGCTTCTGGGGTTGCGGGGCCTAC
>JBBRIK010001119.1:0-2804 GCA_038221045.1 Gemmatales bacterium | reverse complement strand
GTCGGGAGCTTTTACGAAGAGCGGCGCGTAATCGCGCGTCCAGACACGATCCGTCGGCAACTCGACCACCTCAACGCGACGGTCGAGGCCAAGTTTCGCGAGGACGTCGTTGTGCGCGGTCGCAGCGGGAGGAACAATGAGACAGACTCGTTCGGAGCGGTGCAGATGACGAATGATCTCGGTGTAGACCCAGGGGATGGCGTCGAACTTGCCGGGCCAGTCGTCCTGGTTGTGCGGCCAGGCGATCCAGGTAGCCTCGTGCGGCTCCCACTCCGCCGGCATCCGGCACCCGGCCGGCAGCTGTTCGAGAATCGGCATCAGTCCTCCTCGCGGCGCGTCCTCTTGTTTGCGTTTCGCGCGAAGGGGTGTTATAGCATCGTCAACGGATGCTGGCGATTCTTCAGCGGCATCTCGACCATCCCCTTGAGCCGATACGACTCGTAGACGGCAAGGATCATCTCCAGGGCGGCCCGGCCATCGTAGATGCTGCCCTTCGGCTGGCGGTCCTTCTCGATGGCCTCCATCAGGTCCTTGACGATCCACTCGTTGCCGAGCCCCAGTCCCCCATCCTTGATCGTCTCCGGCTTATCGAGGCCGGCGCTAGTGATCGGCTGCCAGGTCGCCTGTCCGGTCCACGTCGGATCTTCGCAGAAGTGGATCGGCGGCAGGCTGCCTGTCGTCAGCGCGAGGATGCCCTTGACGCCGAACACCTGCAGGCCGAACCGCTTTCCGCCGCCGTTCTTCATCGTGCCGAACGTCGCCTGAACGCCCTTATCGAAGCCATACGTCGCGTTGATGCGATCGCCCAGCACCGGTCCCATCCCCTCGCCGCCCGGCACGACGTCGTCTTTCGTCGCCGGCTTCCCGTTCTGCTTGATGGACGCGAAACACCAGCGGGCATCGCCAGCGAAGACGCGCATCAGGTCCATGACGTGTGTCCCCAGCACCATCAGATCGTTGCCGCCGCCGCGAGCGTCCTCCTTGCCGCGGCCGCGCATCTCGACGACCTCACCGAGTTTTCCGTCCTTGATGAGATCGAGGGCGGCCTGGATGCGCGGACTATGGCGGGTCTGATGCGCGATGGCCAGTTTGACGTGATGCGTTTCGCACGCCTTGACCATTTCGTCGGCCTCGGCCAGCGTGCGGCAGAGCGGCTTTTCGAGGAACATGCTCGCGCCAGCGCGGGCGCATGCGACGACCATGTCGCGATGCGAATCGAGGTAACGATCCGCGACGCTGACGATCTGTGGCTTCTCCTTTTCGAGCATCTGGCGATAGTCGGTGTAGGCGTTCTTCACGCCGAGACGTTTCGCGGCGGCTTCGCGTCCCTTCTCATTCTCGTCGGCGACGGCGACGATCTCGACGTTGTCGAACGCCTTCCAGACGACGTCGAGTCCGTGGCCGTAGTTGCCCTTGCCCGTGCGTCCGATCACCGCCACGCGATAGGTCTTGGCCACGATGGTCCTCCCTCATTGCTCGTGCAGTTTTCGCCGTGCGTTCACGCTGGTATCCTCTCCGATCCGCCACGTTCTTGTAACTCCCCCGCGCCGCCCTGTCCAGCATCTGCCGGCCCGATTCGTGTCGGCGTTCGTCTTCTCCGCCCGCGCGTTCTCGATCAGCCGAGATGCCGGAGGCGTGAAAGCGGGTGAGAGTTCTCTTGTGATGTGAACACTTGTCCTCTATGATGATGAGGGTAGCTTTCGTTGCATTGCGCGTGCGCCACACACGCCGGTAGGCGAAAAAGCGTCCAGGGTGCGCGCGGGGCATCTTTTCCCTCTCCTTTCCCTCTTTACAGAGGCTCACTTCGTCGAGAAGCGCAGACACCGTTGCGGGTTGATACGTCTGGGATGCGGTAGGTCCGGCGAGCCGAGCCGGACCGGTACTGCGATGCCGCTCGTTGTGCGCCTTTCACGATAAATCCGGCGCGCCGCTTCGCACTGTTTTGCAGGTGCCGTTCGGCTCGCGGCACCTATCCTCCACACCGACGACTGCTCCGATGATTCCATCCAGCGAGCGCGGCATGGTTCCGTCCTGATTCGGCTCTCAGGGTCGGTCGAGCGGCCAAAGGGCGAACGATCCGTTCCCGGTCGATTTCGAGAATCTCCTTGGGGAAGAAGACGAGGGCATTGAGGACCTGGGTTTGTGTGCGGGCGGAGGTTTTTCGAGGAGGGCGGTGGAGAGGAAGTGAAGAGTGCGAGCGGACTCGGCTTGCTGGAACAGAGTGGCTTCCGCTGCCGGACTGCTGAGAGAATCGAGGAAGGCAGCCACCTCGACGGAGCCGAGTTCGGCGGAAAGACGCTTGGGAGGGAAGAAGAGGAAGACACGAACCCAATCGAGGTAGGACCGGGTGAGTCTCGGTGCGTAGTGACGAACGTGAAGAGCATCGGCGAGCCGATCGAGGAGGCGGGGCGAAGCAGGATGAGTGGTGCTTGACATGCAGGAGTCCCCAAAGAACCGGAGTGAACGGTGTGGACGAGCGTACACTGGCTGAAGGAAAAGCAAGAAAAAAGTTGTGCGAGAAAAACAAGAGGGGTAATATCCGTCATAACGCAACCGAGCAGTCCCAATAGCGTAACTGGGTAGCTTGCATAGCGCAACGGAGTACGTTCATAGCGCAATCGGCACAATCGTCATAGATTGCGCCAGCGCAATCTAATCCAATGGTTCGGCTTGGCCTGTCGTCACAAGTAGTTTGCTCACCAGCACTTGCGTGAGGAGCGGTGTCGGTTGCAAACGCCCGTTTTCCCGGCAAGCGCCGGCGCGGGAAGCAAAGACTGGTGCGACAGGTCCAGGGGCGGCGGTGG
>JBBRIK010001118.1:0-2810 GCA_038221045.1 Gemmatales bacterium | reverse complement strand
GGGCCAGTGATGGCCCCGGTTTGACGAACTAGCGGGGCCAGTAATGGCCCCGGTTTGACGAACTACCGGGGCCATTACAGGCCCCGCTCGCCGGGTCCGAACAGTAGAACTAACGCTGGAACGGCATTGGCTCCAGGTGTTCAGCGACGGGACCGAGGACGGCCACGGGCAAGAACAGCAGCGCTCCCACCAGCAGAATCGTCCCCAGGAGTACGAAGCCGAACGTCAGCGTGTCGGTGCGCAATGTGCCGGCGGTGAATGGCGTCGGCTTCTTCCGGGCCAGGCTGGCGGCCAGGGCGATGGGCGCGATGATCGGCACAAAGCGGCACAGCAGCATGATGAGTCCAGTGGCAATGTCCCAGTGCCCCGCGTAGGGAGGATGCTCGCCTTCGGCGAATCCCCAGGTGTCGTTGAGTCCTTCAAAGCCGGAACCGTTGTTCGCGGACGCCGAACTGAACTCGTAGAGGATCTCGCTGAAGCCGTGCGGCCCAGGATTGTTCGTCGATCCCGGTCCCCATTCCAGGGCCGCGAATATCCCCGTCGGCAGCAGGATCATCGTCCGTCGCGACAGCCCAGCCCATGAGGACGCTGAGAAGCATCAGCGACACGATGCCGATGAGGGCCGCATGGCGCAGGTTGCGCACCATCTTGCCGAACATCACCAGCGCTGCCTTCGAGCGTCATCGGCACGCCGCTGAACATCAGCAGAAGGGCAACGATGACCGCCAGCGGCAGCAGCAGCCCGACGACGCCGCGCCAGACATCGACGTAGAAGTTGCCCAGGTCCTTGTCGCCGCGCAGTCCGCGAATGACGGCAAGGAGGGCGGCCAGACCGACGGCGGGAGTAACGAACATCTTCCAGCCGATGACGAACAGTTGGCTGAAGTACGAGAGATGGACCTCGCCGCTATAGTGTTGCAGGTTGGTGTTGGTCAGGAACGACGCGGCCGTGATAAACAGCGTCGTCGGCGCGAGCAACCCTCGCGCGTCGGGGTTGAGCGGCAACAGCGGCTGCAGGGCGAGGAGTGTGTAGCCGATGAGGAAGGCAACGATGTTGAAGGCCAGAAGAGCGAAGCAGTATTGCTTCCCGTTCTGCGGCCCGGTGTCGAACAGACGTTCGATCTTTCCCGACGTGGGACGATCCAGCAGCCAGGTCATGTAGCGGCCCAGGGGAAGGGCCAGCGCGACGGTCAGACCGACGATAAGCAGGGGCAGCAGCCACATGCGAAGGAGCCTTTCTGGGCAGAGTGCGAGGCCATTTCCGCCGGACATCAGCCCAGCGTCCGTCCGGCCCGCGCCGCGCTGGAGCGATGCCAGGCGTCCGTCCGGCCAGGCGAATGTCAGGCGGAAATGGCCTAGGCGAACCACTCGGGACGCAGCAGGGCGGCGAGCAGAAACGCGAACAGCAACAACGTGTCAGACGGCCGTGGAGGCGATGCGGCGCGGCGCTTTCGATGTGCTGCCCAAGCCCTACACTCCCGATCAACTGCGACTCGTGCTGGCCCGGTGCGAGCAGATGCGCCGGCTTCAGTCGCGCGTCAATGCCCTGGAGGAACAGGTCCGCCTGAGCGTCCCGGAAGCCGAGTTGGCGACGTGCGCGCCGATCATGCGGCAGGCCCTCGATCTCGCTCTGAAGGCGGCTGTCAGCGAGGCGGCCATTCTGATTTGTGGAGAGAGCGGCACCGGCAAGGGCATCCTCGCGCGTGCCATTCACGCCCACGGCAAACGCGCGGCGGCACCCTTTGTCACGCTCCACTGTCCGAGCTTGTCGGCGGAGTTGCTGGAGAGCGAACTGTTCGGTCACGTCAAAGGCGCGTTCACTGGCGCGGTGCGCGATACGGCGGGAAAAGTGGCCTTCGCCGAGGGCGGAACACTGTTTCTCGATGAGATTGGCGACCTGCCGCTCCCGCTTCAGCCGAAGCTCTTGAGGCTCTTGCAGGAGAAGCACTACGAGCGCGTCGGCGATCCGCACACCCGTACCGCCGACGTCCGTATCCTGGCCGCGACCAATCGCGATCTTGAGGCCGGCGTGGCAACGGGACGGTTCCGTGAGGACCTGCTCTATCGGCTGAACGTCATCGAGGTGACGCTGCCCTCCCTGCGCCAGCGTCCCGAAGACGTGTTGCCATTGGCCGCGCATTTGCTTGGCTTCTTCGCTCGCCAGGCCGGCAAGAATGTGGACGCCTTCACCGAGGAAGCGCGCGCCGCACTCCAGCGGCATTCCTGGCCGGGGAACGTGCGTGAATTGCGCAACGTCCTCGAACGGGCCGTGATCTTGACCTCGACGGACTGCCTCGGCGTCAGCGATCTGCCGGCGCAACTTGGTTCGCCGCCGCGTCCCGGCATCGAGGTGGGAGGTCGAGTCACCCTGGAGGAACTGGAGGGCGAACACATCCGCCGCACTTTGGCCAGCGCTCCGACTATTGAGGAGGCGTCGGCCATTCTCGGCATCGATCCCAGCACGCTCTATCGCAAGCGCAAGCGCTTCGGGCTTTGAGCGCGGCACACGATCTGCTTTACTGCTGCCATGCGTCTCTCGTTCCGTCTGCGCATCCTGTTGACCCTTATCCCGCTGCTCGCCCTTCTCGGAGGGCTGGGAGCGACGGCGACGTTGCTCATTCATCACATCGGCGGCCGGATCGACGCCATCCTGCGCGAGAACTACGACAGTGTCCGCTACATGCAGGAGTTACGCGAGGCACTTGAGAAGATTGACACCTGCTTTCAACTCGCTCTCGCAGGCCAGAAAGACCCCCTCGCCCAGCAGGACTACGAGCCGAACTGGAAAGCGTTCGATTCCTGGCTCGCTC
>JBBRIK010001117.1:0-2810 GCA_038221045.1 Gemmatales bacterium | reverse complement strand
GCAACCGGGAGCCGGTGCGGGAAAAGCGGCCATGGGGAAACCGCTGTCAAACCCAGCGGCTGACGAACCCTGCCAGGAAGAACGGCGGCGGATCGCATGACAGTCAGCAACTGTCGGGATTAGCGAGGAGTGTCCTTTTTTCGCACTCGTTGTTCCAAGAAGCACAACGCAGAGCGGCATTCCGTTCTGGGTCTGCTTCACCCTCTGGACGCAGCGCCGAGTGACGGCCAAAGCTTCTGGGGGCCCTCTCCCTACGCGACCACATCCTTGACGACGTTCCCCGCCACATCCGTCAGCCGGAAGTCGCGGCCATTGTAGCGATAGGTCAGCTTCTTGTGGTCGAGTCCGAGCAGATGCAGAATGGTCGCATGCAGATCGTTGACGCTGACACGGTTCTCCGCCGCCTTGAAGCCGATCTCATCCGTCGCTCCGTAGCGCGTGCCGCCCTTGACGCCGCCGCCGGCCATCCAGACCGTGAAGGCGTTCGGGTTGTGATCGCGGCCCGGCTTCGGTCCCGTCTGCGTCACCGGCAGCCTGCCAAACTCGCCGCCCCAGATGACGAGCGTCGAATCGAGCAGGCCCCGCGCCTTCAGATCGGTCAACAGCGCCGCCACCGGCAGATCGGTCTCCAGGGCGAAGCCCGAATGGTTGCCCGCGATGTCCGCGTGTCCGTCCCAGCTCAGTTGGTTGTCCATGCCGCCCGAATAGATCTGCACGAAGCGGACGCCGCGCTCGACCATCCGCCGGGCGACGAGACACTGCCGGGCGAAGTGTGTGCATTTGGGATTGTCCAGACCGTAGAGCTTCTGGATGTTCTCCGGCTCGCGTTTGACGTCGAGCGCTTCGGGAGCGGACATCTGCATCCGATAGGCCAACTCGAACGACTCGACGCGGGCTTGCAGTTCCGTCTCGCCGGGCCGCTGCTCCAGTTGTTTCTTGCTGAGCTTCGCCAACAGATCGAGTTGAGCGCGCTGTGAGGCCGGCGTTGTGTCCTTCGGCGTCGTGAGGTTGGGGATCGGCTCGCCCTGGGGCTGGAGCGCGGTCCCCTGGTAGACGCTGGGCAGGAACCCGGCCCCCCAGTTCTGAGCGTGTCCCTTCGGAATGCCTCGGCCCAGCGTGTCGTACATGGTGACGAAGGCCGGCAGGTTCTGGCTCGCCGTCCCCAGGCCATAGGTGACCCAGGCCCCGACACAGGGAAAGCCCATGCGGGCCATGCCAGTGTTGATCTTGAACAGGGCCGGCGAGTGATTGTTCGAGTCGGTCCAGCACGAGTGAAGGAAGGCCATCTTATCGACGTGTTTCGCCAGGTGCGGGAAGATGTCCGACACCCAGGCGCCGCACTGACCATGCTGGCGAAACTTGAAGGGCGACTTCATCAGCGGGCCGACCTGATTGACGAAGAAGCCCGTCGTCTTGTCGAAGCCCTTGAGCTCCTGACCGTGGCGCTTTTCCAGTTCGGGCTTGTAGTCCCAGGTATCGACATGGCTGGGACCGCCGTTCATGAAGAGCCAGATGACGGATTTCGCCTTGGCGTCGAAGTGGGCCTGCTTCGGAGCAAGAGGATTCGCTGCTGAGGGAGCGGCGAGGAGCCCTTCCTTTTCGAGCAGCCCCGCGAGGGCGAGCAGGCCAAAGCCGCCGCCTGCCCGCGCGAGGAACTTTCGGCGCGAGGAATAGACCGGGGAAGGAGGCGCGAAGATATTCGTGATGGTCATGGTGCATCTCCAGAAGCAACGGGAGGACCGGCGGCAGACAGTATCCAGAACGCCGTGGCATCTCCTCCATAGATGTGCATGCGAAGTACAGGCAATCCGAGGAGACCTTCAAAGTCCGAACTGCTCTGCTTTGAAGAAGCGACAACCGCATCACTTGCATAGCAGAGCAACTGCTGATCGAAGCCAACATCGGGGATGGTGACGCGAAGCCAGCCGCCGCGCAAGGGACCGAAGTTGGTCGGCACCGTCACGGCGAGGCGAGTTCCAACCATCTGCATGATCCGGTCGCTGATGATGATGGAAAAGGGACTCCCTGTATCCGCCAACAGATCCAGGTCATGGGTATCCAGGGAGGGACCGACAAGACGAACTCGCACCCAGGCTTTTGACGAGCTTCCCTTGTAGGGATTTCGCTGTTCGAGGAGAGGGGGACTCATTCTTACAACCTGATTCCGAGGAACTCGAAATACTCCAGATAGTCCACGCCGGCCTCGACCACAAGGATGCGTCGCGACGTCCGCCCCTTGGCCTGAAGGGCCTGATGCAATTCAGAGAACGACGCGGAATCGCCGACGATTTCTCCCCGATCGATCGCCACATACTGACCGTGAGGATAGCTCGTGGCAATCGTCGCCTTGAGACGGCGATAGGCCTCCTGATTGATCTGCCGTTCTTCGTCGCTGTCCACGATTCTCCCCTTCCACGTTGGCCATCAATCGACATAGATGAACTCATTCATGCACATCAGCACCTGACAGAAGTCCGCCAGCGCCCGCTCGCGCCCTTCTTGCTCTCCCGCTCCCTTGTGCGTCGCGAGTTGCGTTTCCACAAACGCCAGACTCTCGGCCAACTCGTCCTTCGTCGGCTCGCGCGTCAGGGCGATCCCATAACCGAGTTTCAACGCTTCCTCTATCGTCTCGGCGGAAGCGATTCGCCGGGCAAAGCCGCGTGCATATGCGCGAACGTGCGGGTTGTTCAGCAGCAGCAGCGCCTGCGGCGCGACCGTCGTCTGAGGCCGTTCGCCGATGCTGCCCAGACCGTCCGGGGCGTCGAACACCTGAAGCATCGGAATCAGTTTGCTGCGTTTCACCGTGAAAT
>JBBRIK010001116.1:0-2812 GCA_038221045.1 Gemmatales bacterium | reverse complement strand
CGGCGTCCGAGGCGCTGGCGCACGCCCGGCAGCCAGGTCCCATCGGCCGCCTCGTTGTACTCGTCGGGATCGACCGGGTTCTGGACTTCCTCACCCGCCAGACTGCCGGCGTGGATCATGTCTCCGTGCGTCGGTTTGAAGTAAATCCCCTGCACGAAGTCGCCATAGACGACGCCTCGACGCCCACAGTCGGTCGGCCGCCGGAACAGGGCCACCTGCGTCCGGCATGCCTGGACCGGCAGGTTGATCTTGAGGGTCCGCGCCAGTTGGGCGGCCCACGGCCCTGTCGCCAGGATGAGCGTGCCGCAGTGATAGACCCCCTCGTTGGTCTCGACGCCGACCACCTTGTTCTTCTCGGTCAGAATTGCCTTCACCTCGACGCCAAGACGGATGTCGCCCCGATAGCGGCGGGCGGCGTCGGCAAACGAGGCAACGACCTGAACGGACTCGACATAGCCGGCCTCGCTCTCGAAGGCGGCCAGCTCGTGATCGCCGAGATGCACGTTGGGATCGATCTCGACCAGTTCTTCAGCGGAGACGACGCGGACGTCAACGCCATGTTCCTTCTGCAAGGCGAGGTTGGCGTCGAGACCGGCGCGGTCGCGGTCGTTGACGACGATGACCATGCCGGTGCGAGTGAAGACGGGAGGGCCGCCGACGAGGTCGGGGAACTCCTCGAAGACGCGGAGGCTGAGACGGGCCATGTCAACGGTCAGACCGTTGGAGTAGTGCTGGCGGACGATGGCTCCCGATTTGCCGCTGGAGCCTGCGCCGAGGTAGGACTTCTCCAGCAGCACGACCTTGCCGATTTTGCGCCGGGCAAGGTGAAACGCGATGCTGGAGCCGATCACTCCGCCGCCGACGATGAGGATGTCCGTCGAGGTCGCCATCTGTCCTGGATCTCCGCGAGAGCTGCGCCCTTCCTGTGTTCATGATAGAGCGCGGCGAGGCAGACGCTCCCTGCTCCGCGATCCGTAGAATGACTTTGCTACGAGTTGAGAGCAACTCTGAACTCCGGGAGGGATCAGCGTGCCGGCCAAGCATCCATCCACCAGGCAAGAGGTCAGCCGTCGCGAGTTCCTGAACTCGATGACTCTCCTGGCAACTGCCACCTTGCCGTTTGGTGCCTCCCTGCGGACTCTGGCCGCCCCCGAGAAACTCGAACACCCCAGGCCCACGGCCGATACCTGCATCCTCCTCTGGATGGCCGGCGGCATGGCGGCTCCCGAGACGTTCGATCCGAAACGCTATGTCCCCTTCGAGGTCGGCGTCCCCTCGGAGAAGATCCTCTGCACCTTCCCGGCCATCGACACTGCCGTCGATAACATCAAGATTTCGCAGGGCTTCGAGAACGTCGCGAAGGTGATGGATCGGGCGACGCTGATTCGCTCACACGTCGTCGCCGACCTCGGACACATCCTGCATTCGCGCCATCAGTATCACTGGCACACCGGCTACGTCCCGCCGCAGACGGTCGCTTGCCCGCACCTTGGTTCGTGGATCGGCCGCGTGCGCGGCCCGAAGAATCCCGCCATTCCCGCTTTCATCAACATCGGCCAGCGCCTCGAAGGAGTCGGCGAATCCGAGGAACTGAAGGCGTTCACGACGGGCGGCTTCTTCGGCACCGAGTACGGCCCATTCAACCTGCCCTTTCCGACCGACGCGATTGACTCCGTCCGTCCTCCAAAGGGCATGACGCGCGAACGTTTCGAGACCCGGCAGCAGAAGTACAAAGAGTTGCTCAAACGCAGCCCGGTGGGCGACTTGGCCGGCGACTTCCATCAGGAGTCGATGCTGCGTTCCATCGACAACGCCCATCGGCTGCTCAGTTCAAAAGATCGCGAGGCGTTCGATCTGAGCAAGGAGCCGAAAGAGAGCTTCGACAAGTACAACGCCTCACCCTCGCGGACGCCGAACCGCTTCGGCCTCGGTTGCCTGCTCGCTCGCCGGCTGGCCGAGGCGGGAGCGCGGTTCATCGAGGTGACGACGGAGTATGTACCCTTCGTACACTGGGATACGCACGAGAACGGCCACGCCACGGTCAAGCGGCTCAAGGGTGAGATCGATCAGCCCATCGCGCAACTGATTCTCGATCTGGAGAAACGCGGCCTGCTCGATCGAACGCTCGTCGTGATCGCCAGCGAGTTCAGCCGCGACATGATGATCGAGGGCATTCCGGGCAGCAACGCGCAAGATCAATCGCGGGCAAAGACCGACGTAATGAAACAGCCGATCCACTACGGCCTGCACCGCCACTTCACCGGCTCCGGCTCTGTCGTCATGTTCGGCGGCGGCATGAAGAAGGGTTTCCTGTACGGCGAGACGGCGGCAGAGCGGCCGCTGGTGACGACGAAGAATCCAGTCACGATCCGCGATCTGCACGCCACGATCCTGACGGCAATGGGCATCTCGCCGCGGATGGCCTTCGACATCGAGAAACGGCCGTTCTACGCGACCGAGGACGGCAAGGGTCAATCGGTCAAGGCGCTGTTTGCCAAGGGGTAGCGGACAGTCGGTCTACTTGCCGATCATGCGGTGGATGCCATCCCAGCCTTCGCCGGCGGAGGTCGTCTGATAGTCGCGACAGCGCCTGATCATCTGCTGGGCCGGTTGGTCCTGCGGCTTGAGCTGCAACACCTGCTCGAACAGTTCGATGGCCCGTATCCAGTCCTGCTTGCGATAGCTGGTGAGGGCAAGCGAGTACAACTCCACCAGTTTCTCGCCGCTCTCGCTCACCTCGCCCTTGAGTCCAATCAGTTCGTAGACAAGTACACCCGTCTTCTTGCCCTTGACCGACACCCAGTCCAGAGGA
>JBBRIK010001115.1:0-2819 GCA_038221045.1 Gemmatales bacterium | reverse complement strand
CCCTCTTATACGAGGTGCTATGCCCCCCATCGTTTTTACTTCGGGCGCCCCGCGCGGCGGGCGCGCCGGGCGGGCCCCGGCCCCCCCCCCCCCCCCCGCGCCTCGGCTCGCCAAGTTTGAGAAGTCCCCGTTCCTGGCTCAACTTGCACGCTTCGGGCCAAGCCGGTACCATGTCGCGTCGGTTTCAGGCATGGAGGCTCCCGATGCGACCTGTTCTGCCGCTGGCTGTCACGTTTCTTCTCGTCGTTCCAGTGACCCTCCACGCGCGCCTCCTCGTCGTCACGAGCGGCCCGACGATTGCCCATGTCGGCGATCCCCTCCATCGCGACGCCGCTCCAGCCCCCAGCGCGTCGGTCGGTTATCGCCACGACACGTTCAGCCTGTTCTGGGTCGATTTCTGGACCTGGGACGGCAGCTATTGCCTTTACGGAGGCCGGATGGAGCCTCGACTCATTTCAGCCGAGCAGGCTGCTCTCTTCCTCGGCAAGGATGCGCGCGAACTAACGACGCCTTTCGGCTATCGCTATCCGCCCGGTTTCCTCATTCTCGCCAGCCTTCTTCTTTTCGGTATCCTCGTCGTCCTGCTCCGCCGAACGATGCGATTGTTGTCCCCTCTCGCGCACTGAAACTCAAATCGCAGCACGAAGCCTGCGTGGCCCCTCGAATCGGCCCTGGTTCGGACCGACGGCGGAATCACTTCTCTCTTTCTTGCCGCTTGCGGCGTAGCGGGCAGCCCGCGCGGCTGACCCACATGTCAAACCAACCCGCCTCAAATATAGTAGCGGCATCATGAACGATCTGCCTCCTCTGGAACATGCTCTCTATGGCGGTCAGGACGCCGGCGGTTATCGCTTCCTCGCTCGCTCGGTGGGATTCCGCGAAGAGTGGCTGCCGGACGCCGAGCGTCTCTGCACCTCCTTCGGCGAACGTCCCGCCGGCGTCGCCTGCCCGCGAGCCATCTTCGCTCACCCCCTGGGCAAGGATCGCGTCGCCATCGTTCAGGCGGCGGACCAGGGCGCGGACGACCAGGACCGGCCCGGCACGCTCGCCTTTCATCTCGTCCTCCTGCCTCGCGCTCTCTATGCCGCCCTCGGCGGCGACCCCTTCTACCTCGCCGACCAGATGCCTCCGCCCTGGACGGCGCGCGGCCATCTCTCGCCTCTGCCCTGTCCCGCCCCGTCTCCGCCGCGCCGCGCCGACGATGTGCAGAAGGTACTGAATGTTGAGTACAGTTCGACGCTGCTCGGCGGCGCGCAGGCCCTGCTCGACGGCGGCCGGCTGGTTTTCGAGCGCGCCGCTCCCGCGGAACCGATGTTTCGTGGACTCTGGATGCTGCTGCCGATATCGTCGCGCGCGGACTACTGGCCCGCCTCGTTCGCCTTTAGCAACGCGCTCGGCTTCCATGCCGTCGCCTTGCCGCGCATCGATCCCGCGCAGTGCGCCAACTATCTGAACGAGGAACAGGCCGGTGACTATCCCGAAGGCAAGTACGAACTGGACCTGCAGAGGGCGGCCGAGCAGGGCGATCAGGACACCCTCGACGCCCTCTTCGCGCGCCGCAGTTATCGCGAGGTCCGGCGGATCGCCATGGTGCTGCTTTTCGTCGTCATCCTTCTGCCGCTGGTGATGGGCCTGCTCAAGAATGACGACAAACCGGCCGAAAAACAGCCGAACCCAGCCGCGCAGCAAGAGGAGTCGAAGTTCGACGTGACACGCCTCGGCGGCGACGTACCGCTGACGGCCCGCGAGACCGACGCATTGCGGCAGCGCTTGATGAACCTGGCGCAACGCCTGAAAGTGCGGACGCCCTCTCCGGCGGCGAGTCCTGTCTTGCTCCTCGGTGGGACGACGCCGCTGACGACAACGGGACTGCTGCTGCTCGAACGCGGACAGTGGACGTCAACCGAAGCGCTGCTGCTCGATGCTCTCGACCAGCATCTCGGCACACCGGACCCGAACCGGAAGGGAAGGGCGCTGCGCTATGTGGGGCCGATCGAACGGCAACTGCGCGTCCTGCTCTACAAGCACGCAGTCGAGCGCTACGACGACCTGAAGTTACAACCGGCCGAACTCGTCGAACGGCTGGAAGAGAAGCTCAACGCGGAGAGGAAGCCGTGAGCGATGCACTGGCCGAATGCGTTCTCGTCATCCCGACCACGGTGCTGCGCGAGGCGGGAATGTTCCAGGGCCTGAGCCTGGCCGTCGAGCATTATCTGCCGCGCTTGCTCGATCCGATTCACTTCAGCTTTCGCCCGCGCTCCGAGGTCGAGAGCGATCCGGGCTTCAAGCAGATCATTCCCTATGTCGTGCTGCGCTGCGGCGAGCTGATCTATCACTACACGCGCGGCAAGAAAGGGACGGAAGCCCGGCTACGCGCGCTGCAATCCATCGGCGTCGGCGGACACATCAGCACCGAGGACGCCGCCGGAGCGTCGGACCCTTATCGCGCCGGGATGCTGCGGGAATTACTGGAGGAGATCCATCTCGAAAGTGGACATCGCGAACACTGTCTCGGCCTGATCAACGATGACAGTACCCCCGTCGGTCAGGTCCATCTGGGAATCGTTCATGTGTTCGAGCTGGACGAACCCCGCGTACGGAGGCGCGAAGAGGCGCTGACCGAGGATGGATTCGCGGCCCTGGCGGAATTGCGGGCGCGGAGCAACGAGTTCGAGACGTGGTCGCGCTTCGTTCTTGAAGCCCTTTCTTAAGAGTAAAGCCCTCCCCTCAGACGTCCGGCACGGTCGGCCCGCCCTGAAGGACGGGCCTAAATGCAAAAGCCCCCTGAAGGGGGCTGAAGAGACACGCGGGCAGCCCCC
>JBBRIK010001114.1:0-2821 GCA_038221045.1 Gemmatales bacterium | reverse complement strand
GTCTCTGCACAGCGGCTACCTCGGCGCCCGCATCTTGCGCGGGGTGCAGGGCCGACTGCGGGACTACACCATCTCCGGCAACCCTCTCGATACGGGCTTCCGCGCCGATGTGCCGCTGCAACTGATCGGCCCAGGCAAGCCGGAAGTCCCCGCCGCGCGGACGCTCCACAGTTACGATCGCCTGGCCGACGGTGTTCGCATCCGCTGGCAAATCTCGTTCGATTCAGGAACCGTGGAGATGGTCGAGACACTGCGGCTTCGCAAGGAGGCCGGCAAGCGCCGCCTGCTTCACGAGATCACTTTCACTGGCGTGCCAGCTCTGCGCTCGCTCGAACTGCACACGCGAGTCCCGGAAACGGTGACAGTCAAGGCCTTCGCCGGCGAGGAAACGGCCCAGGTCAAGGACGGCGTCTGTCGAGTCGTGCTGACTCCTGATCGGCGTGGGACTGCGGCCGTTGCCATCGTATTCTCTCTTCCCGATCCAAAGTCCTCGCCGGCTGTGGAGCGCATCGTCCTCGCCGAGAGCGGCAAGATTGAGGGGTCGCTGGAGCGTCCGGGTTATCGAGCCATCGCCTATCCCCGGCCGAAGACCATTTCGGGCGAGGATCGCGTCATGCCGGTGGCGCTGGCGGTCCATCCGAAGGACGGGCGCGTGTTCGTGGCCTCGATGAAGACGGGCGAGATCCTCGTCGTCCGCGATCCGAAGGACGACGGGAAGTCGGCCCGCTTCGACAACTACACGCGCGGCCTGTTTCAGGAGTGTTATTCGATGCTCGCCGAGCCGGACGCCCTGTACGTCCTGCATCGGCGCAACCTCACCCGGATCAGCGATACGGACGGCGACGGCGTGGCCGATCGCTTCGAGCGCGTGGCCGCCCTGCCCCACGGCGTGGCGGGGACTTACGATTACGGCTATGGCCTGGTGCGCGATAAGAGCGGCGCTTTCGTCTACACGTTCGCCCCTTACTCCAACACGACCATGCCCGGCTCCGGCAGCGCTCTGCAACTCATTCCAGGGAAAAAGCCACGCGAGATCGCCTACGGGTTCCGCAATCCGCTGGGATGGTGCAGCGGTCCCGAGGGCGAGGTCTTTTTCACCGACAATCAGGGGGAGTGGGTGCCGACCAACAAGCTCTGCCATCTGAGCGAGGGCCGATTCTACGGCTTCCCGAACGGGTCTCAGCGAGAGCATGCGAAGAAGCCGGCGGGTAAGACGACCGTCTGGGTGCCTTATGGATGGGCGAAGTCGATCAACGGCATGGCCTACGACAACAGCGAGGGCAAGTTCGGCCCCTTCGCCGGTCAGTTCTTCCTGGCCGAGTTGATGTTCGGCGGCGCTATCGTGCGGGCCAACGTGGAGAAGGTGAACGGCGTCTATCAGGGAGCATGTTTCCCCTTCTGGGGCCAGGGACTGCTCGGCCCGGTCAGCCTCGCGTTCGATCCGAAAGGCCGTCTCTGGGTGGGCGGCATCACCGAGCCAGGCTGGATGGCGCAGCCGGATCGCGGGGCGCTGTTCCGCATCGACTACATGGGGAAAGTCCCGTTCGAGATGAAGTCGATTCATGTGCAGCCGCACGGCTTCCGGATCGACTTCACCGCCCCAGTCTCACCGGCGACGGCGAAGGAGTTGTCCTCCTACCGAATTGACCATCATCGCTATGAGGTCACGGGAGCCTATGGCTCGCCGGAACTGGACCGGACGCGGCTGGCCATTGAGCGAGTCGAAGTCGCGTCGGACGGCCACAGCGTCGATCTAATCACAGCCCCACTGGTCAAGGATCGCGTCTACATGATCCAGGCTCAAGGAGTGCGGTCGGCGAAGGACGAAGCGCTGGTGCATCTGACGGGCGCTTACACTCTGAACGAGATTCCCGTGGAGAAACCGTGAGGAAGCAGCGACGATCGGGACGAAAGAGGCGTGGACGGCCTGGGCGGGGCCGGAGTGATTGCTCCGCAAGAAGAGACGGGCTCTACGCGGGAATCAATTCCCGCGGAGCGCCGCCCCTCAAGAATCGTCTCACGGACTCAGACTCCCCCTCCGCAACGCGCTCCAGGACCTCAAGCTCGCAAGGCCCCAGCAACTCGACGCCGAGAAGTAGGCTCTGAGCATCGTAATCGGCGTAAACAAACCCATCCTTGATCTCTTTCGTTTCCGCGACTTTCCCCTCCCGGACACGCAAGTATACGGCTACAACGCGCCCCGTCGCATCATCGATTGAGGCTTCCACGCGAAAAGTAGACTTTGTCATGTTAGTCTCGTTTGAGCCGGCGAACTCGTCAGCGTAGGCGACAGAGTGACACCCCAGTCGGTTCTTGCGCCTCAGTGATCGCGAATACCGGATTACGGCTCCCTCCGTTCATCTCTCCTCCAGATCGAGGATCGCCAGATGGGGCGAGGACGATTCGCGGCCGAGTAACTGCTCCAGTTGCTGGCGGCGCTCCAGCCATGCCGCGGGGCCGAGCGTTCGCAACCCGCTTTGCTCATCCAACTCCATTCCGGCGAACAACTGAATCGCCAGCCGTACCCGTTCCAGCTTCCCCATTACAGGGGCAGCCACCTTCCAGATGCGCACGGGGTGGTTGCCGTTGACCACCATGAAAGCCAGGCCCTTCGGGCTAAAACTGACGGCAGTGACCGCGACGGGATGGAACAACGGCGGCCCCAGAGGACGGCCCGTCGTTCCCCACAGGCGAGCCGTCCCATCTCCCGCACCAGTCAGGACTATCAGGCCGTCCGGGCTGAAGGCCAACGTCTGGACGGACGAGGGATGGACGAGGGGACGTTCCAGGGCCTTCCCGGTCATCGCGTCCCACAGCCGCG
>JBBRIK010001113.1:0-2823 GCA_038221045.1 Gemmatales bacterium | reverse complement strand
CACGACGAGAGACTGCCCCGCCCCGGTTGACCGACACGATGACTCTAGCGCGACTGGGTAAAATCATCAATGCGCCAACGAGTCGGCGTGAGCGTCGTTTCCTATCGTGTTCCGAGAGGCGAGCGTGAACGACGAGGAGGAACATTCCTGGATCCGGGCCGCCCAGGCGGGCGATACCTCCGCCTATGCCGCGCTGGTTGATCGCTACTGGCCGCGCGTTCAGAGATGGTTGCATGGGCTGACCCAGGATGCACAGACGGCCGAGGATCTGACGCAGGATGTGTTCCTCAAGGTCTGGGGCGGGCTGGCGCGGTTCACGGCGGGGAGCAACTTTCGGGCCTGGCTCTTCTGTATCGCTCGGCGGCGGCTGATCGACAGCCATCGCGGCGGACGCTCGCCAAACGCCTCTCAGTTGCCGGAAGGAGTGGCGGCGACTGACCCAGGGCCCGTCAGCACTCTGGTGGCCCGCGAGACGCTCGCCCTGGTACAGCAGGCCATCGGACGGTTGCCCACCACCCTGCGAGAGGCCTTCCTGCTGCGAACTCAGGAAGACCTGTCTTACGCCGACATCGCCGGAGTTCTGGAAGCCACGGAGGAGACAGTCCGCTGGCGCGTGTTCAAGGCGCGTCAGACCCTCCTGCAAGAGTTGGGCGACATTCTCGACCCCGAGTGATCATGAAGTGCCACGAGGTTGAAGCCTGGATGCTGGCCGATGAGACGCCGAACCGTCCGCCAGCCGAGGTGCGCCGCCACCTCCGCAGTTGTGCCGGGTGCCGGCGCGGCTTCGGGCGTCTCGTGCGTCTGATCCACGAAGTCTCGACCGCGCCCCTGCCTGCAACGTCCGTCGCCGCCCGCGACAGGTTGCTGGCTCAACTCGAACCGCGGCCCGCCACGATTCCGCTTCCAGCCCCAGCCCGAACGAAACCCCGCACGCCGAGAATCTGGCTGGCCCATCCCCTGGCGCGCTGGGCTGCCGCTGCCATGCTCTTCCTGGGACTGGGGCTGGGCCTGGCCTACATCACCCGTCCGCGTTCGGCCGATTCGCGAACCAGGAGCGCGAACAACGCGGAGACGGTGAGCGGACCCGTCGAGGATCGCGTGCTGTCCCGGCATCTGGTGTTGTCCGAGACGCGCGAGCCGGAACGCCGGGTGAGCGCCCTGAACGACATGGCGACGGATGTGCGCGAAGAATCAATGGTCTCGGCCCGCAAGGGAGCGACAGACGATCTCTCGCTTCTCGTCTGGCTGCACGCTCGCATTCTGCACGAGGGCGTCCTGCGCAGCGCCCGCGCCCTGCCCGGCAACAATCGCTTCACGATGACGCCGATCCTGGAACAACTCGAGCGAGCCGAGCAGAGCGTGGAGAAGCTCGCGCGGAATTCGCCCCATGCGGTGAGCGGCTCGCTGCATCAACTGGGCCAGCAGGTTCACGACACCCTCATCGCCTTGCGCGGCGGTCCCGATGGCGCAGCGCCGGCCGCTCAGCCGCCTGCCGTCGTCAGCAAGCGTTCGCTGTTGCAGATGCTCGTCGTGAGCAGTTTGCAGGTCGCTCAGGAAGAGGACCCCGTCAAGCGAGCCGAGCATTCAACGGACGTTGCCGGCCGGCTGGCCGACACGCTGGTCGAGCAGGCGGGTAAGGGCGATGCCGACGACGCGAAACGGTTGGCGGAGTCGCTGGAAAAGGTGATGGAGCGCGGCGTTCAGGGCAATCTCGACAACCTCGATCTCGACAAGATGGACGACGTTCGCCGCAAGCAGGTCGATCGGGTTCAGGAACGAGCCGAGGCCGCCATGCAGAAGCTGCAACCGAACCTGCTGCAAATGCCGATCGAGGCCCAGAAGAACCTGATTCGCGCTTTGGAGCTGGCGGAACAGCTTCAGAAGATGCAGCAGAAGGGTCACGGGAAAGGCAAGGGCAAGGGGAAGAAGCCCAGGGACCACGACAAGTCTCGCTGACCGGGGTAGGTCCCCCGAGCCGAGCGGGACCGGAAGATAGTCCCGCTCGGCTCGCGGGACCTACCCAAGAAGTCCCGCTCGGCTCGCGGGGCCTACGCAAGACAGTCCCGCTCGGCTCGCGGGACCTACTTTAGCGGGTGTGCCAGATCCTCGCCCTGCCCTCGAGAAACGCGACGGCCAGAGAGGAGCCGTCTGGGGCGAAGGCCATCTGCACAATTCGACTGTCCGCCTCGATCAACTGCACGCGCTGGTTTCCGGTGACCGGGTCCCACAGGTACAGGCATCCCTGTTCCGTCGCTGTCGCCAGGCAGCGGCCGTCGGGACTGAACGCCAGGGTCTCGATGAGATGGGCGGCATCGCGGGGCGGCAACGGCCGGCCGTCGAGTTGGCTGGCGAGGTTGCCGCCCTCGGCGTATTCGAGGACGATATACGGTTGCGGCGACTGGCCGATCTCGTGGAGCTTGATGATATTGGGATGTTCCAGCCGCGCGACGGCCTCCGCCTCCCAGCGAAACCGCAGCAGGTCCTCGACATTGCCGGCCGAGACGCGATGAAGCACCTTCACTGCCGCCGGGCGTCGGAGTCCCGTATTCCAGGCTTTGAAGACGATGCCCATGCCGCCCTGGCCCAGAAGATCGATGATCTCGTAGCCGGGAATGGTGGGCAGGAGGGCTGCGTCCGGCGCAAGGACATGGTCGGAAGGGGAAGGATGCCGGTTGACAACCGTGGCGGATCGATCCATGACGGGTTCCTCGATCGGGTACGGATGTGCAACTCTAGCATGAATTTCCCTCCGGAGGCTTTCAACGCAAAGGCTCCTCCTCCCCACGCTCTGCGCTATCCATCCCCTCGTTCCCACGCTCTGCG
>JBBRIK010001112.1:0-2831 GCA_038221045.1 Gemmatales bacterium | reverse complement strand
CGCTCCGAGGACTCCGCGTCGCGGCTAACCAAGAGCGCGTCCAGCGTTCTCGCGCCACACGCTCCGCTCCGAGGACTCCGCGTCGCGGCTAACCCTGCTCAAACGAACGTCAGCGCGAATAGCGGATGCTGATCACGTCGCGCTCCACCCCTACAAAACGCTTCACCGCCACGAACTTCTCGCGGTCCAGCGGTCCTTGATCGGTCTCCTTGCGTGTGTCCCGGCCGGAGCCTTCCTCGCGCTTGCGCTCCTCCTCGGAAAGATAACTGCCGCTGAAGGCGACCGTAATCACGCCGACCTTGCCGCTGACCTTGCGGGCCGAGTTGGAACCCTTGCCGTACTCGGTCACCAGGAACTTCCAGATGTTGCCCGGCTCCTTGCCCTCCTTTTTCAGCTCTTCGTCCGACTTGTTGGTGCGATGCCAGCCGCGAATCAGCGTCGGCATCTTGCCGGGCGGGATGATGAACGTCCCAAACTGCGGCGAACCGTCCTTCTTGCGGTCCTCGCTGAAGGTGAAGACGTCGAGCCCGTCGATGGTGATGCGGACGGCGGCTTCCTTGTCGGATTCGTTGACGATGGCGATTTCATACACCTCGCCGACGTCGATGTCCACAAAGGGCTGATGGCCATTCTCCAGACGCACGGCTTTGGCCTTGCCGTTCGCGCGGATCTCGACGCCATAGGGGCTGTCCTTCTGAGTCCGCACGATGGCGTCCTGGACTTCCGGTTTCGGCTTCGGTTTGTCCTTGTCGAAGAAGGGCCGCAGCCGCTTGTTGCGCTCCTCGGCGGAGCCGGCGGGCGGCAGGTGGACCGTCAGGCCAAGGAGAATGGCAATCTCCGCGTTCTGGGCAATCAGCCCCTCGTAGCGCTCGGGAAGCGTGACCAGTTCCTCGCCGCTTCGGTCGAGAATACGGAGTTCCAGACGCACCCGCAGCAGGCCGTCGAACACTTTCACCCCGTACTCTCCCTTCAGAAGTAGATCGGCCTTCGCGTCGATGCGCACCCCTTCCTTGACGAGCAGGGGTTCGAGGATCGCGAACAGACCCGGCCCGGAATTCGAGGGGTTCCGCGAGGCGTCCTCCACCGTGCCGAGAGAGAGGGTGCCCCCCTTGTTCTTGACGACCGCGGCGATCTTCTTCGCCGTTTCCACAGCCTGTTCGCGAATCGTCTGGCCGGGCGCGACGCCGGCAGCGACTAGAACGATTGTCGCCGTGAGAGACGTGAGACGCATGAGAGACGCTCCTTTTGCTCGTCGTGTGCCTGGGGGAGATGCCGGTCAAGGCAAGAGCGGGGTGCCGGCCTTGACGCGGCGGGCGACCTCGTGAAACAGCGACACGCCTTCCGAAAAAGCTTCCCAGTCGTTCCGCTTGAGCGCGCCGCCTTCCTTGCGCAGGACGCCCAGGCCGAGGCGGTCGAGTTCGTCGTCGATTTCCAGGCGGGCCTTGAGGCCGGCCGCCCCCTTCTCGAGCCAGAGTTCCGCCGCGACCATGTCGGCATTCAGATCGACCAGGCCATAGAGGCGAGCGATCTCCGCAACCGGCTCGGCAAACTCGCCGATCGGTTTCTCCTTCAACTCGGGGGCCGTGCGCAGGAACGGGCCGCACGCTTCTTCCAGGGCGTCCGTGAAGCGTTTCTCGTCCTTCTTCAGCGCCTCGCTCATCTCCTTCTGGGGCGGATAGAGCCGCTGAACGGCCCGCAGCGCCTCGCCGCGCAGCGCCGAGCCTTCGCGAATCTGGTCCTTGAAGGGGATCGTGCCGCTCTTGTGACAGGCCATGCACGACAACCCGGCCACGATGGCCGGCGTCCCGGAGGTCATCAGGTTGTCTCGGACCACCTGAATCGGCCCCTCGTCGATGCGTTTGTCCACGGCATCGACGAGGAAGTAACCCTGCAGACCATTGGGCAGGCTGAAAATGATCTCGCCGCCATCGTGTTCAAAGGCCTGCCGGCTGAACTCGTTGCCCTTGAACTTCGGCCCGAGGGGATAGCGAGGTAGGTTGCCGTTGGGCCGGGCGGGCTTGAAATCGTAGCTCTTCCAGTACGCGCCATACGCGGAGTCGTGGCGCTCCACCATCCGGTTCTGGCCGCTGACGCCGCTGGTCGCGAACCCGCCGCGTTTCACCTCGCCCTGGAGGATGTTCCTCTCGACGTGGACTTTCAGATCGCGTTCCAGTTCCCCCGCGGTCGCGGGCAATTGCAGGAGCGTGTAGTACAGCTTCGGTTGCGTGGCGTGGACGATGAACCAGTCGCCGCGAATGACCGCCAGATCGCAATCGCTGAGGTGCCGCAACTTCTGGTCGAGCCTGTCGAGGTTCGCATCGGGATGGTTGCGCCAGTGCAGTCCGTAGGGATACTCCTTGAGTACGGCGCGCCACAGTTTCGGCTCCTCCCAGCCGAGTTTTCGCAAATCCACGGCGAAGACCGTCTGCGCCGCATCGACGGGCTACAGCTAATGGATCGGTTTCCAGCTCAAGCTGTTGACTGCTTTCGAGAGGGCGGCGCGGTAGAAGCGCAGGTCGTCGTCCGGAATGGCCGGGTTGTTGTGCAGGTGCGTGAGGGTGAAGTAGCGCAGATAGGGCCGGGTTTCCTTGTCCGCGTCTTCGAGGTCCTTGACGATGGCCGACAGCACCTCCGCCTGGCCGATGAACTTCCAGTTCGCGGCCTTGGCCGACACCGGCGGCGCGCTGCTCTCGATCCACTTCTTGAACCGCACGCGCTCGGCCTCGGAGGGCTGCTCCTTTTCCCCGGCCGGCGGCATTTCCTCCCCCTCAACTTTCCGCCAGAGGTAGGAGTCGTCGGGCTTCTTGGCGACAATATAGGTACGGCCTTTC
>JBBRIK010001111.1:0-2852 GCA_038221045.1 Gemmatales bacterium | reverse complement strand
CCGCCGCTGCTACGGGTGTTGCTGGGCGTCGGGTTGCTGCTCGGACTGGCGGCGGGCTTCTACATCTTGCAGCGAAGCCGGAGCGCGACCCCGCCTCGCATTTAAGAGAAGGCCGCGAACAAGCCGAATTTTTCATTATCGAGCTTTCGCCCTCGCGGCTAAAATTCGAGGCGTATTCCTTCAACCTGTTCCCCCGTGGAGACGCATCGTGATCCGTCGAATCTGTCTGATGGCCCTTGGAATGGCAATCGTGGCCGGCCTCGTAAGCGCGACGGGCCGCGCCGAGGACAAGAAGGCCGACAAGAGCGAGTCGATCGCCCTGTTCAACGGCAAGAACCTGGACGGCTGGAAGATCTTCATCGATCCGAAGGCCAAGGACAAAGCCGAACTCAAAGACATCAAGCCCGAAGACGTCTGGAGCGTCAAGGAAGAGACGATCGTCTGCACGGGCAAGCCGTTCGGCTACCTCATCACCGAGAAGGAGTACGAGAACTACGTCCTCGAAGTGGAGTGGATGTGGCCGGGCAAGGGCTTCAACAGCGGCGTCTTCGTCCACACGACCGGCCCGGATAAGATCTGGCCCAAGGCCGTCGAGGCTCAGTTGTGGCACACGCACGCCGGCGACTTCTGGCTGGTCGATAACTTCAAACTCGACGTTGATAAGTCCCGCCAGGACGAGAAGAGCGCTCGCCACTTCTGGCGCATGGACAAGGAGACGGCAGTCGAGAAGCCGCTGGGTCAGTGGAACAAGTACGTCATCACCTGCAAGCTCGACACGATCAAACTCGAGGTCAACGGCAAACTCGTCAACGAGGGCAAGAACGCGGAGATGAGCAGAGGCAAGATCCTGTTGCAGTCCGAAGGGGGCGAGATTCATTTCCGCAACATCAAGTTGACGCCGTTGCGCGTGATTGGGAAATAGCGGAGACAATGTTTTTCTCGCTTGCGGCGCGGCGTCCGTCCCGCCGCGCCGCAAGCGTCAAGAAGCTCTCCTGTCTATCCGCGTGAGGTTCTTCCCCATGGACGAATCACCTACTCCCATCGATTCTTCACCTCGCAAGGCGGAATCCGCCTCCACCGTCGCTTACCCAGGAGCCATCACCGAACCGCAGGGGGCAGACCCATCTCTGACTCCCACCGCGCCTCTTGCCTCTCTGGCAGGACGCTATCAGGTCGTGGGAGTGATCGGGCAGGGCGGCATGGGGGCCGTGTGGCGCGCCCACGATCCCCAGTTGAAGCGGCCTCTGGCGGTCAAGGTGCTGCTGGCGCAACATTCCGGACGCTCCGACCTGGACCTGGCCCTGCGGCCGGACAGTGTGATCGTCATGAACAACCTCGCCAGCGCCCTGCTCGAAAAGAACGACGCGCCCCAGGCCATTCTCGTGCTGCGCAAGGCTGTCGCCCTGGCACCCGACTACCCGTCGCTCTGGTCGAACCTCTCTTCCGGCCTGAATCAACGGGGAGATCCGGCAGGGGGAGTTGAGGCCGCGCGCAGGGCCCTGGCCCTCGACCCGCGCATGATCGAGGCGCTGGTCAACCTGAGTTCCGCCCTCAGCGATCAGGGCGATTACGACGGGGCCGTCGCGGCTTGCCGACGGGCGCTCGAAGTCAATCCGCGCCACGTTGCCCCCCTGGTGAACATGAGCCTCGCCCTGTCGCGTAAGGGGAACGGCGCCGAGGCGGTTCGGGCCGCCCGACAGGCCCTGGCCCTCGAACCGAATTACCCCGCCGCTCTCTCCGCCCTCACCGTCGCCTTACACGCCGACAACAACGTCCAAGGCGCGCTCGAGGTGGTCCGCCGTCAGCTTGCCGTCGATCCACGCGACGCTCGGGCGCATGCCAACCACGCCGGCCTGCTCCTGGACCTCAAGGATGTCGAGGGGGCGCTGGCCGCCGCCCGTCAGGCCGTCGCCCTCGACCCGCGCCTCGGCTTCGCTCACCTCAACCTCGGCAACGCCCTTTTCGACAAGGGGGACATGAAGCAGGCTGCGGACGCCTATCGCCGGGCCGTCGAACTCTCTCCCCGCGACGCGCAGGCCCACGCCAGCCTGAGCAATGCCCTCTACAAATTTGGAGACGTCAAGGGGGCGATTGTCGCCTACCGGAAGTGCCTGGCCCTGGATGATCGAAACGGTCAAATTCAGACCAATCTGGGACGAGCCTTATTGGTGAGCGGTGACGTCGAGGGAGCGCTGGCCGCCTGCCGTCGGGGCGTCGAACTGGTGCCGCGCCACGCTCCCGCCTGGGACAACCTCGGCGCGACACTATGCGAGCGGAACGACCTCGTCGGAGCGGAGGCCGCGTGTCGCCGGGCCATCGCGTTGAATCCGAAACTGGCTACGGCCCATCTCGATCTGGGGCGAATCTTGCACGCGGGCCGCGACCTCGAAGGAGCAACGGCGTCCTATCGCCAGGCCATCCTTCTCGATCCTCAGGAGGTAGTCGCTCATAACAACCTGGGGAACGTGCTACTGGATCGCAAGGAGATCGACGAGGCGATTGCGTCCTATCGCCGCGCCGTCGAGATCGCCCCGCGTCAGGCTCTGACCCATTACAACCTCGGCGTCGCCCTGCACCAGAAGAAAGACCTGCCTGCTTCCGTCGCCACCTTGCGCCGAGCGGTCGAGCTTGCTCCCGCATTGGTGGAGGCTCAGGTCCGTCTGGGAGAAGTGCTGCTCGCACAGGGAGAGACAAATGAAGCGAAAACGGTACTGCGCCGCGCTCTGGACCTGATGCCGGCCAACCACTTCCTGCGAGCCTCGGCTACTGACTTGCTCCGGCAGACTCAATGAGCGCACCACCGGCTTGCCGTTTCGCGTCTCTCTCCGTTCGCTACCTCTCCTCAGCAGGAC
>JBBRIK010001110.1:0-2855 GCA_038221045.1 Gemmatales bacterium | reverse complement strand
ATTCACCGACAACGCTACATGATGAGCCACATCGGGGTACAGGTTCGGCTCGGCTCGCCGGACCTACGATGCGCCGGATTCACCGACAACGCTACATGATGAGCCACATCGGGGTACAGGTCCGGCTCGGCTCGCCGGACCTACGATACGCCGGATTCACCGACAACGCCACATGATGAGCAGCATCGAAGTACAGGTCCGGCTTGGCTCGCCGGACCTACCAGGATTCACTTCTGCGGGCGAGCCACCCGCGCCGGCGTCTGCGCGGGCACCGACTTCCAGTCCTTGGGCGTTTGCGGTGTAGCGAATACCTCCGGTTTGATTATCGCATTGGGCTGAATGTTCGACAGGTCCCAGAGCACTTCGCCCGCATTGGGCGTCTCGAACCAGATCTGGCGCGGCAGGAACGTGTCCTTGTTCAGCACGAGCCGGGCCTTGACGAAGTCGGCCCGATCGACGGGGTTCTTGGATTCGACGTCGATGTAGACATAGTTTTGATCGACGTTGTGGAGCTTGAGGTTGTAACGTCCCTTGGCCTCGGCCCCCTTCATGCCGAACAGGAAGGCGAGCGAACTGTCATCCGTCAGCTTGCCGTCGCGGGTCGTCTTGGGCGCGGGGTAATACTTGATGACCTTCTCGGCGGGAAGGTACTGATAGATGTAGGTTCCCGTGCAAATGTAGCGTTCGTAGTCGGTCGGCTTGTCCTTGGCGGCCATGTGCCAGAAGAAGTTCGTCGGTTTGACGAAGTGAATGGTGCCGGTGTAGGTCTTGCGGGTCTTGTAAGTGGGATCGATCTCGGTTCGGCTACAGGCGACGGCCAGGGTGTTGACGGTCTTCATGGCGTCTTCCCAGCGCGTCAGATAAGCGTCGAGGTTGTCGCGCTGCGGTTCGACAGGGGCGGTCTGGGGGGGCTGCGCCAGGCCGGCGATTCCGAACACGCCCAGCGCCAGCAGGGCAAGACACGTCTTCCGCATGGCCATCTCCTGAAAAGCGAGGGTTCGCAAAGGCTCCTGGATCGGCGTCGCGCCTCGTGGCACCGCGAGAGGAGGAGCCTGTTCTGTTCCGTCCGGACGGGAGCGACAGCGAGTCCGCCGCGGCACCGTCTCCAATTCTTATAGCATCGCGCCTGCGCCGGGTGAAGGTCGGCTTGCCGGCGTTCCGAAGGTGGACCCCGGAAGCCTCCCTCCTGCGCCGTTTCCTCGATTTCTCTTTCGGAACATGAGCAGTTTGACGAGGAATCCGCAAAGGTTTTTCTCCGCCTGACCGATCCAATAGGAAGAAATGTCGTCGTCCTCATTCCGCGCCCGTTCGGAGTTCTCGCATGGACCGTTCCCCCTCGCGCCGCTTCCCCATGTTTCCAGGGCGGCGTCTGCTCACCGGAACGATTCCGCTGGCCGGCGCTCTGCTCGCCACGGGCTGCGGCGTGTCCATCGACTGGATGAGGGATAAGCCCGCGCCGCCGGCCCATTCCGCGCATGCCCCGCAGGTTCATCAGACGGCCAAACCTCCCATCCAGGGTCAGACCATTCCTGAAACTCTGCCCACTCCCGCCACAGTCGAGGCCGCCAAGCGCGACGTGCCGATCTCGCTGGATTCGGTCCTGCACCTGGCCGAGGAGCAGAACAGTCAGGTCGCCCTGGCTCGCGAAAAGCTGAACGAAAGTCAGATCGAGCAGAACCTCGCTCACTGGTCCTGGCTGCCGAGCCTGTACGCGGGCGTGGCCTACTACCGTCACGAGGGCGGCATCCAGAACGAGGACGGCACGCTCGAGAAATCCAGCTCGTCGGCCCTGTATCCGGGCGTGGACCTGACGGCCCGGCTCGACCTGCGCGACACGATCTTTCAGCGCGTCAACGCCGAGCGGAAGATGTGGCAGCAGCAAGGCGAACTGTCGCGCGTGACCAGCGACACCCTGCTGGAAGCGTCCAGCACCTATGTCGATCTGCTGGCGGCCCGCTCCAGTGAGGTGCTCTTCAAGAAAATCGAGACGATGGAGAAGGACATCCTGAAGTGGGCCGAAGGGCTGGCCAAGGGAGACCGGAACGCCGAGGCCCTGGTCGAGAGCCTCAAGGCGCAGTTGAACGGCCGGGAGCAGGCCCTCACGCAGGCCCGCCAGCAGGGCGACGCCGCGGCGGCGAAGCTGGCCTATCTGCTCGGCATGGGACCGGACGTCCAGTTGCTGCCGGCCGAGACGGTGCTGTCGCCGATCGATCTCGTCGATGCGAACCAGCCGACGGACGCCCTGGTCTCGCGGGCCCTGCAGGCTGGCCCAGGAGTCCGCGAGCTGGAGCAGATGCTGGCCGTCATCCAGAACGCGATGGACGCCGCCGCGGGACCGGGCCGCTTTCTGCCGGTCGTGGAGATGCGCATGATGGAGGGGGCGTTCGGGGCCGGACCCAACTCGACGCTGAACTGGGACAACCGCTGGGACATGGGCGTGCAGATGCGCTGGAACCTGACTGAGCTTCTGACGAAGAACGAGAAGGGCCGGCTGGCGTCGAGCAAACTGGAGCAAGTGGAGTTGGGCTATCGCGACCTGCGCGGCAAGTTGACGCTCGGCGTCCAGGAAGCGCAGCAGACGGTCCAGTTAAGCCGAAGGATCATCGATCTCGGAGGGGAGCAGGTCAAGCACGCGGAGAAGAGTTATCGTCTGAGCGATCAGCGTCTGAAGCTGCGTGTCGAGGGCAGTTCGCCGGGCGAAGTGATCGCCGCGATTCGCGGCCTGGAGCTGGCCCAGGTCAACGCGCTGAGCGCCATCCGGGCGTACAACAAGGCCCAGGTGCGTCTGATGGTGCTGATGGGAGCGGCGGGTTCAGGCATACCCTGCAAGTAATGAGGATCACGGGCCGGCGAAC
>JBBRIK010001109.1:0-2861 GCA_038221045.1 Gemmatales bacterium | reverse complement strand
CGTCCGTCAGGCGGTAGTCGCGTCCCTGGAAGCGCGTCGTCATTTTCTCGTGATCGAAGCCGAGCAGGTGCAGGATCGTGGCCTGATAATCGTGGACATGCACAGGTTTGTCAGCGACCGCGAATCCGAGCGGATCCGATGCGCCGTGGGTCAGCCCCGCCTTGACGCCGCCGCCGGCCATGAAGGCCGTGTAGCAGTGCGGGTGATGGTCGCGGCCCAGGTTCTTGCTCCCGGCCGTGCGGCCCTCGCGGAACGGCGTCCGCCCGAACTCGCCGCCCCACAGCACCAGCGTCTCATCGAGCAGCCCCTTCGCCTTGAGGTCCTTGATAAGGGCGGCGACGGGCCTGTCCATCGTGGCGCACTTCCCCGGCAAGCCGGTGTGAACGTCCTCGCCGGGACCGGTGCCGTGGAAGTCCCAGCCCCAGTCGAAGAGCTGCACGAACCGAACGCCCTGCTCGACCAGCCGCCGCGCCAGCAGACAGTTGTTGGCCAGGCTGGCGCTGCCCGGTTTCGCTCCATACATGTCGAGGACGTGTTTCGGCTCCTTCGAGATGTCCATCACCTCCGGCACGCTCGTCTGCATGCGGAAGGCCAGTTCGTATTGCGCGATGCGCGTCTGTGTCTCGGGATGGCCCAGTTCGTCGGACTGCATCTGGTTGAGATCGCGCAGAGCGTCGAGGCTCAGACGCCGGGTGTCGCGGTCCATGCCCTTCGGATCGGAGGCATAGAGAACGGGATCGCCCTGCGAGCGGCACTGGACGCCCTGGAAGACGGACGGCAGGAAGCCGCTCGACCAGGGAGCATTACCCGCCGAAGGGTTGCTGCCGGACGAGAGCAGGACGATGAAGCCGGGAAGGTTCTGGTTCTCGCTGCCGAGTCCCCACGTCACCCACGACCCCATCGACGGCCGGCCGAACTGCGGCGAGCCGGTGTAGAGCAGCATCTCGGCGGGCGCGTGATTGAACTGATCGCTGTGCATCGACTTGATGAAGCAGAGATCGTCCGCGATGCCGGCAAGGTTCGGCAGGACGCCGGAGAGCCAGGCCCCGCTCTTGCCGTGCTGCGCAAACTGTTGCGGGGTGCCGAGCAGCTTGGGAGTGCCGCTGGTGAAGGCGAAACGCTTGCCCTTGAGATGCTCGGCGGGACAGTCCTGGCCGGTACGCTTGAGCAGCTCGGGCTTGAAGTCGAACATGTCGAGGTGAGGCGGAGAGCCGGCCATGTGCAGATAGATGACGTGCTTCGCCTTGCCGGTGAAGTGCGGCTTGCGCGGTGCCAGGGGGTTCTCGACGGCCGCTTGCGTCTCGCGTTCGAGCAGCGTGGACAGGGCCATCGCACCCAGGCCGGCGGAGCATTGACCGAGGAAGTGCCGTCGAGTCGCAAGGGCGGCACGCTGAATAAGGGGATTCATCGACTTCTCTCCGGTCTTCTGCTGCTGGCGGCGTAGCGGGGATGAGCGCTCAACCCCGCTATGCCGCAAGCGGCAAAGACAAGGGTCATCGTTTCGCGATGGTCTCATCGAGGTTCAACAGCACATTGCCAACGACCGTCCAGGCGGCAAGATCGACGATGCCGACACCCTTCGGCGCGGGGCCGAGCGGCTCCGTCGCCAGTAGCAGCGCTGCTTTCTCGTCGCCGGCATAGCGCTTCCTGGCTCGCTCATACAGATCGCTCAACTTGCGCAGTTCCTCTGGGCGTGGCGGCCGGGACAGGGCGAGCCGGAAGCCATACGCCGCGCGTTCCTCGATCGTCTTGCCTCCCTCCGCCATGATCCGCCGGGCCAGCCCCTGAGCGGCCTCGACGTACACCGGATCGTTGAGCGTGACCAGCGCCTGCAAGGGCGTGTTGGTCTTCGGGCGGGTCAGCGTGCAGAAATTGCGGTCCGGAGCGTCAAAGGTGGACGCCGAGGGATAGGGCGCGGTACGCCGAATCGTCGTGTACAGGCCGCGACGATAGCGGTCCTCGCCGGGACTCGCCTCCCAGTCGGTCGAGCCGCCAAAGGCGGCGTTGAGTCCGAGCTTCGGCCGGAGCGGGCGCACCGACGGGCCGAGCATCTTGGCGCTGAGCAGACCGCCGACCGACAGGGCCTGATCGCGGATCACCTCGGCCGACGCCCGGAAGCGCGGCCCGCGCGCCAGCAGCCGATTGCCCGGATCGCTCGCCAGCAGTTTCGGCGTCACCCGCGACGATTGCCGATAAGCCGCCGACGTCACCATCAGCTTCAGCAAACGTTTCACGTCCCAGCCTGACTCGCGGAACTCGACGGCCAGCCAGTCGAGCAACTTGGGATGCGACGGTGCCTTGCCGCGGACGCCAAAGTCCTCGATCGTCTCGACAAGACCGGTGCCGAACAGTTGTTCCCAGTAGCGATTGACCATGACGCGAGCCGTCAGCGGATTGTCGGCGCTGACAAGCCAGCGCGCGAAATCGAGACGATCCGGCCCCGTTTGCGCCTTCCCACTGTGGACGAGCGTGGGCAGCATGGCCGGCACCCCCGGCTTGACCTCGGGGCCATGATCGAGGAAGTTCCCGCGAATGAGGATGTGCGTCTTGCGGTGGCGATTGGCCGGCAGCTCGCGCATGATCGGCGTCGAGTTTCCCACCACCTGCGTCTGCTCCTTCTTCACGGCCGCGATCTGATCGCGAAGCGCCTTGGTGTCGGTCTGCTTCAGTTGCTTTTCCAGGGCGGCGAGGCGCTCGCCGAGTTGTTTCTTCTGGGCTTCGTCCCGCGCCGACGTGAGATTGAGGAACGGCGCATTGTCGCCTCGGTCGGCGTCCTCGGTCTGGTTGAAGAGGGCGAAGACCTTGTAGTACTCTTCGTGTGTGATGGGGTCGTACTTGTGAGTATGGCACTGAGCGCAGCC
>JBBRIK010001108.1:0-2864 GCA_038221045.1 Gemmatales bacterium | reverse complement strand
CCTGGCTTTTCGACCAGGACTCCTCTCCGAACTGGACTTGCTCGGCAAGCGTTCTCGCCGTATGAGGGGACGTTCGGAATTCGTCCTGTTCGGGGAGACCTGTCTTGCCGCTGCCCTTGCTTATCTTTCTTGCCGAGACGTGCGTGGTCACGCTGAGTACCATGCGAATCATTTTCGTCTCGCGCGGCCGGCGCTTTCTCGCCCCCGTCCTCGGCTTCTTCGAGGTCTGCATCTGGCTCTTCGCCATCGGCCAGACCATGCGCAATCTCGACGATATCTTTTGCTCGGTCGCCTTCGCCGGGGGATTCACGCTGGGGAGCTTCTGCGGCGTGCTGCTCGAACGCATCCTGGCCCTGGGGACCGTGGTCGTTCGCATCATCACCAGCAAGGACGCGGATGGGTTGGCCACCCGGCTGCATGAGGCCGGCTTCGGCGTCACCTCGGTCGAGGGACAGGGGGCCACGGGACCGGTGAAGGTCGTTCTGAGCGTCGTCCCACGCCGCCGGCTGTCCTTCGTGACGGCTCTGCTCAAGGAAATCGATCCGAAGGTGTTCTACTCCATCGACGACATTCAAGCCGCCTCCGCCGGCGTCTTTCCGCGGACTCATGGCTCTTCCGCCTGGGGCACCACCGCCTTGGTGGCGTCAATGCGAAGCCAGAAGAAGACGGCAAGCACATAAACGCTGCCGAAGATCCAGAAGTTCAGATCGTAAGCCGGCCACATCAGATCGCGTTTCTCTCCATCGCTCAGCGCCTTGAACGCCTCCTCCCCGCCCGCCGTCGAAACCTGACGCGCCTTGACGATCGCTCCCGTGATCCAGCCCGCCGCCGCCCCGCCGAGATTGCCGATGGTGTTCATGCACCCGGCCACGATGGCGGCGTACTTCTTGCCGATGTCCTGACACGTCGCCCAGGCCGCTCCCATCGTCAGATCGTTCCAGAAAGCCGCGAACGAAATCGCCAGGACGAACACCAGCAAGGAGGGCCGCGATGCGCAGGCAATGTAGCACACCGCGCAGAGCGAATGGCCGATGACGCCGAAGAGACGCCGGCCCCACTTGCGATTGCCGGTCCGTTGAATGAACCAGTCCGACAGCAGACCGCCGCCGATGCATGTCATGGCTCCCGCAATGAGCGGTCCGCCGGCGTAGAGCTGGCCCCAGAAATCGTCCTTGGCCACCTCGTACTGTGTCTTCAGGAAGTCGGGCAGATAGGTGATGTTGAAGTACCAGCCATAGGCGGCGCAGAAGTACATCAGACACAAACACCAGAGGTTGCCGCTGCTGAGCAGTTTGAGCCAGGGAATGGTGGCGTGAGCATGGCCGACGTCGGTCCGGCCCGCCTCGATCAGTTCGACCTCCGCCGCGTTGACCTTCGGATGCTCGCGCGGCCGATCGCGGAACCACAACGAGAACGCAACGCACCACAAGATGCCGATGATGCCGAACAGGTAAAAGGCATGCCTCCAGCTCAGCCCCAGGGTGGTCGTGACGAGGACCCAGATCAGAGGCGTCATGCCGCCCATGAATCGGCCCGACATCCAGACCATGCCCTGAGCGAAGCCGCGTTTGTCGGACGGAAACCAGTTGTGCAGCGCGCGCGTGATGTTCGGATAAGCGCCCGCCTCGCCCATACCGAACAGGAGGCGGACGAGAGTAAGCAGCACCAGGCCGCTGACGATTCCATCCTCGATGGTGCCGGTCAGCGCGGTGAAGATCGACCACCACACGACAATGCGAATGATGGTCCGCTTGGGACCGAAGACGTCGCCGAGCCAGCCGCTGGGGACCTCGAAGAGCGCATAGGCCAGGGCGAAGGCAGTGATCGCAGGCCACAGATCGGCGACGCCGCCATAGCCGAGCTCGTGGGCGATCTCGGGGGCCGCCTTGCTGAAGCAGACGCGGTCGAGGTAGGTAATCATTGACAGCGAGCAGGCGAAGCCTAGCACGCCGTAACGAACGCGAGTGGGGGGGGCGGGGGAGGCCGCGGTGTCGCTCATGGAACTCACTTTAAGGTGCGCCACAGGCAGAGCAAGAGAAAACCGGGACGGGTTGCTATCCTTTCATGCGCAGGCGTCGCTGCCGGCCGCCGTTCAGCAAGGCGAATAGCTCCTCCTTACTGCCCGTCTCCAGTGCCTGGCGAAACTCGCCGATCCGCTCCTCGAACATCGCCAGGGCCTGCAACAGGAAGTCGCGATTCTGCTCGAAGATCGCGGCCCACAGGGCCGGATCGCCGGCCGCCAGCCGCGTCATGTCGCGAAAACCGCTCGCCGTCAACTCCGTCAGCGACTCCGGCAGCATCTCTGCCAGGGCCGACGACAGCAGATGCGGCAGATGACTCGTCAGCGCGACGGCTCGATCGTGATCCCCCGGCGACATCATCTGCACGCGCGCTCCCAGCGCTTGCCAGAACTCGCTCGTCAGGGTGAGGGCGTCCGCGTTCGCTCGCTCGGTCGGCGTCAGAATGACAAGACGGTTCTCGAACAGCCGGGCGCTGGCGTTTTCCGCGCCGCTCTTCTCCGAGCCGGCCAGCGGATGACCGCCCACGAAATGAACGTGCGCGGGCAGCTTCTCCTCCACGTCGCGGACAATGATCGCCTTGGTGCTGCCGACGTCGGTCAACACCTGGCCCGGCTTCCCACGCGCCGCCGCTTGCAACAACAATTCCGCGATGCGATCGACCGGCACACAGCAGACGACGAGGTCCGCATTCGCGATGCGCTCGCTCTCCAGGTTCACCATTTCATCGACGAGGCCCAGGGACTGAAGGTGCTGGCGCGCCGCCCCGTCCGGCTCGACGCCGAGGATGGTGCGAGCGACGGCGCGCTGCCGGGCCGCCAGCGCCACCGAGCCGCCGAGCAGGCC
>JBBRIK010001107.1:0-2866 GCA_038221045.1 Gemmatales bacterium | reverse complement strand
ATCCTTGACGCCGACAAGGAAGGATTCCTGCGTTCAGGGCGATCCTTGATCCAGACGATCGGGCGAGCGGCTCGCCATGTCAATGCGGAGGTGATCCTCTACGCCGACAAGGTGACGGACTCGATGCAGTACGCCATCGACGAGACGAACCGGCGGCGTGAGATTCAGTTGAAGTACAACGCGGAGCATGGCATCACACCCGTGTCAGTCCAGTCGGCCATCAACAGGGGCATCGAGGACGAAGTCGCGGCCCACCGGCTGGCACAGGAAGCGGCAGGTCTGCCGGCGGAGGATTACGTCACCGAGGAGTACGTCGAGGAGTTGCACGCCGAGATGCTCAAGGCGGCAGCGAACCTCAATTTCGAGCGTGCGGCCGAGCTGCGCGATCTGATCGCGAAGTACCGCGGAGAGGCCGTGGCAAAGCCCCAGGAGAAGAAGGGGCGACGACGGCGACGATGAAACGCTGTTTCAGAAGTCCCGCCATTCTGATAGGATTCGACGCCCCTGACTCTCGTGGAAAAGACCCAGGGAGGGAGACGGATTATGAACCTCATCGCGAACCTCACCCCCGCCTCTTCGATCAACTACCCCGACAGCGACGGCAAACCTATGGCCGACAATACCCGACAGGCCGACTGGATCGTGCTGCTGTTCATCAACCTTCGCGCCTTGTTTCAGGAAGCCCTGGAAGTCTTCATCGCGGCCGACCACCTGTGGTATCCCGTCAAGGACCACGCCGAGATTCGCGCCGCTCCGGACGTCTACGCCGTGTTCGGACGTCCTCCGGGGCATCGCGGCTCCTACAAGCAGTGGGAGGAAGACAACGTGCCCTTGACCGTCGTCTTCGAGATTCTCTCTCCGGGGAATACCTACTCGGAGATGGCGGACAAGTTGGCCTTCTACGAGGAATACGGCGTCGAGGAGTATTACATCTACGATCCCGATCACAACCAACTGACGGCGTATCGACGCCAGGGAGAAGTGTTCCGGCGTGTGCGCCCGGTGGACAACTACACCAGCCCGCGGCTGGGGATTCGCTTTGACCTGAGCGGCCCGGAGATGGTCGTCTATCGCCCGGATGGCCAACCGTTCCGCACACTGGCGGAAGAATCCGCCTGCCGCCTCGATGCCGAACAACGTGCCGATCGAGAACGTCAGCGGGCGAATCGGCTGGGAGAATTGAGCCGCAAGGCCCGTCGCGGACAGGCCACTCCGGAAGAACTGAGCGAACTGGAGCGGCTCGAAGAAACCGATTCGGCTTCCCCTTCCGACCGCGCGGGTTGATTGCCGCGGGGAAGCAAGCCCAACGCCTCGTCAAATGGTCCAGGCTCCTTCACCGTCGATCCGGCGAACTTCGGTGCGAGCGACGCCCTTGCTCATCGTCCGGCGAAAGGCCAGCGGCAGGACTTCGCTCAGCAGCCACTGTTTTCCTTCCAGCGCGGTCGGCTTCACTTCCACGAGGTCCTGGCCATCGTTACGGAGGAGGCGAAGCGTCCGCCTGTCGCGGTGGATGATGAGCAATTCGCGGACGCCGATCTGGCTGTAAAACGGGACCTTGTCCTCCGTGTCGTCTCCGGGACTCTCGATCTCGACGAGGAAATCCGGTCCCAGGTGGAAGTGCGTCCCACAATCGATGGCCCGGCTGCCCCGCAAGACGACGGCAAGGTCCGGGCAGCGATAGTTGTCCTTCCAACGCAAACGCCGATCGCTGACGTTGACGCCAGGATAGCCCTTGCCCAGGCCTGGCTTCTTGATGACCTCGTGGATTATCACGCCGAGATCATCAACGAGTTCCTGATGGGCATTGCTCGGCAAGGACGGCATGACGTACATCCCTTCCCACACCTCGTCATAACGATCCAGTCCTAGCCGTCTCCGTTCCTGAATCAGGGCTTCCCCCTGTTCGTCGTCTTTGACCCAGACATGCGGCATACGTCCTCCTGAACTCCTCAACCGCCGGCATCCGCTGACAGGATCAGCAGCCGGCTCCCTGCCGGCAGCGCGCTTGCGAGCGTTTTAACAAAACTCGTGCCATCGAGCGACAGGAGATAGTGAGGCGCGATCCGTCCCTCGGGCGTCACCAGGTCCGACAATCCAGGACAGCGGGTGACGACGGCCGTCAACACATCGACAAGGCTACCCGCCGGCACGGTCAGTTCGGCGCAGCCGGCTCGCTGACGCGGCATGCCGTACAACTCGACGATTACCTGCTCATCCGTCATCGTCCTCGCCTCCACGAACGGCGGAAGAGAGCCAGCACCTTGATATTCTGCCTCGTCTCGACGAAGATCATTCCATCTCCCTCCCCGGAATGGTCGAGAGGCCCTCATGAAACGCTCGCTTCTTCTCCTCCTCCTCGTTCCTGCGCTGGCCCAGGCCGGCGGGCTGCTCCGCAACGGCGACTTCCAGGACGATTGGCTCACCCTCCTGCCCGAACTGAAGAACCATCACTGGAACTATACCACCGAAGTGTTCAATCGCCGCGACTACAATCCCGACGGCTGGCGGCTCAGCGGCAAATGGCAATGGCGCGACGCCAACAAGCCGCGCGGCCAGAGGCGTCTCCTGCTCTCCTCGCCTTCAACGGTCGTCCAGAGCGTCAACTGGATCACGGTCAACAACCCGCGCAAACTCGAAGGCTGGCCCGATGCGGGCGGCTACCCCACCGCCGAGGCTGTCCGCGGCAAGAACCCGCTGGCTCTGATGCGCGATCTCACTCTTCGCGTTCGCCTCAGTGGCGTCAATGTGCCGGCAAAGGCCGGAACGATCATTGTCGCCTGGAACGCCAGCTCGCCCATTGACGATCCCACTGGCACGAAACGCATCGTCTCCGCCTCACTACCGCTTCCCGAAGGAACGTATCAGG
>JBBRIK010001106.1:0-2870 GCA_038221045.1 Gemmatales bacterium | reverse complement strand
GCCGCGCACCCACCCTCCTGGCTGCACACCGCCCGGTCGCACCCGATTGTGTTGCTGTCCCGCTTGAACGCGTCAATCGTCTCCGCCCCGGGTCCGGCCACCCCGCCCCCGCGCGCCGCCAGTCCCCCGACCGCGGACCGTAGAAATAGGACAGTACCTCACGCGTGCGTGGTCGCCGGATGCGATTTGTTGTAGGCGCCGTGTCTTTCCAGAATTTTCCAGGCCTCGTCGTCACGGCCGTCCGCATGTACTGTCACGAGGGTGCGGCCGGCGTGCATTTCTTTCTCGTAATACTCCGCCTCCGCCTTCGCGACCCCCAATCCCGTCAGGGCGCCGACGATTCCGCCCGCTGCCGCACCGCCCGCGGCACTGAGCAGAGCCGCTGCGATGGGACCGGCCGCGAGGATCGGCCCGATCACCGGGATGACACTGAATGAGATGCCCAGCGACCACAGGGCAGCGACGCCGGCTGCCGCTCCCGCGCCGACCGCGACACCGGTGGAGACTTTGGCTCCCTTGTTGGAGGCTTCCTCGGCCTCTTTATGGGGGGAAATCACGCCGATGTGGGCGTCGGTGAAACCAGCCGAGCGCAGGGCGCGGATGGCGTCCTGGGCGTTGCTCGGGCTTTGAAACACGCCGACGACGGCTGTACCTTTACTGGCGCTCATGGATGCTCCTTGTTCTGGGGGCTGGGCCTGCCGGAGAGTCCTGGGCAGCGCTTCCAAAGCCCGTCCTCATGTGGCAGATGTTAAGCAAATGCCATGCCGGGAAGAATCGGCAAAATCGGACCCTGGCGGAGTTTATCCGCCAGGGTCCGATTTTCTGTAGATTTCGGCCACTGCGCCGCCGATGCTTCGCCCCATCTCTTTGTAATAAAAGGCGTTAAGCGGATTGCTGCGATAAAGATTCACTCGGCATGACCCTTGCTCCGGATCTGGCTGCTGGCTGTGTGACTGCTGCTCCGTTTCCGCACCTTTTTAATCGCCTTTTCTCGCCCCATCCGCCCATTATTGAGGAGGAACGACTCATGCCGCGATTAGGCGACCGCATGCTCTCGGTTCGGACACGTGTTGAGCGCGATTGGATGGTGAATGAACACTGGCGCTTGTCGCACTATGCAGCTTGGCGGTGGGCGAAATCGTTTCACCTCGAGGTGGAAGAAGCGCACTCCGAATGCAACGTGGCGCTGATTCGGGCCGCGGAGTTGTGGCGCAGCGACGGCGGGAAGACCTTTGCCGCCTACGCGATCATGGCCATGTACCACCATCTCTTGAACTGCGCGAAGAAACAGCGCAAGCGAGTAGCCGTCCCCCTTCTGGAGGACGAATGGGAATGGGCGGCGGATCCCAAGCAGCCCGACCCGGCCCACGAAGTGGCCGAACAAGACGACGTACAGGTCCACCTGACTCGGTTGCACGCGGCGATCAGGAGACTATCCCCACGATCCCAGGTCGTGATGCTGGGCCGCGCCTCCGGCGAAGGTTACGCCAGTATCGCCCAGCGACTCTCACTGTCTCGGCAACGAGTTCAGCAGATCGAACAGGCGGCACGGGAGAGGTTACGGGAGATCCTTCATCTCGAGTGATTCGGGGAAGAGCAGGTAATGCGGAGTCCGACGCGAACTTGAACAGCGCGCGAACCCTCTGTATGTCGTTCGACAAAGCCACGCGGTAACGCCGCGTGGGCTTGTGCGAAGGGGGGAGCGTGGTAGACTTGTGCAGGTTGACATCTGCCCGAATGCTGCCGGTGTTGCAAGGTGTGTCAACGCGATGTAGCGGCCAATTGCCCCCGTAGCTCAGAGGATAGAGCAGCGGATTTCTAATCCGCCGGTCGCAGGTTCGAATCCTGCCGGGGGTAGTGATACCTAGCCCATCGAAGTTTCCACTTCCTCCTCTGGCATCCCATTTGCATTTCCATTTGCCGTTGCTGAAGCGCCCGACCCTCAGGAGGAGGCCAACCATGTACTTGAGCAAACTCGCGGTTTGTGGCGGACCGGCACGCGGTTGTCTCGAGACGATCGTCAGCTTGTTGGCGCTGATGGTACCCCCACTCTTTCTGTCCGTATTCGCAGCGGTCGTGGTTATCCTGTCCGTACTTGGCGGCGACCTCTTCATCGCCTTTCGTCTGTTCGGCGGAAGTCCATAAGGACTGGGAGCCAGCGAAAGAGCAGCTGCTTCAGAGTGGCGACCGAGAAATAGGGAGGACTTTATGGGACTGATTCTGCTGATCGTCATTGTGCTTCTTCTGGCGGGATCGGTGCCCGCCTGGCCTCACAGTCGGAACTGGGGTTACCAACCCATCGGAATCGTAGGTGTGCTCCTTATCATTCTGCTGCTATTGCTCGTTTTCAACGTCGTCCCGTGGGGATATCCCCGTCACGTCGTGCCTTAAACACCGCCGAAGGCACGCAGCGGGCTCGTACCTATGAAATGACGCTTCGACATGAAACGCATCCGCGCCGGCGGCGTAAGCGACGGTTAATGCACTGTCGCTTATGCTGCCGGCGCGGCTGAATCGATCAGATCGCTTAGTCGCTCCAAACGTTGTCCTCGCGCCAGCGTGCTGACGCTGTGTGGATCGAGCAGCAGCGCGGGAAACCCTGCTCCTCGCGCGCCGTCGTAGTCGTTCTCTTCGTCGTCACCGACGATGAGGATTTGCTCGGGTGCTAATTGCGCGGAGCGCGCCACCTCGGCGAAAAAGCCGGCGGCTGGTTTCTTCCAGCCGACCTCCGAACTGATGACGATACGGCTCAACCCCGAAAGCTCCGGCAGGGTCGAGAGAAGTCCGCGCAGGCGCCAGTCGAAGTTGGAACAAACTCCCAGTACCAGGCCGCGTGCCGCCAGTGCTCGAAGGGTCGCCGCTGCGTCTGC
>JBBRIK010001105.1:0-2871 GCA_038221045.1 Gemmatales bacterium | reverse complement strand
GGACCGGACCGAGGGCGACGTTCATCGGGTCGATACGCATTCCTTCGCGCTGCCGATGCATCCCGAGACGGTCGATCTGCTGTCGCGGGAGTTGCTCTGCCTGGCCGGCAGCCTCCCGGCGGCCAGCGACCTGCCGCCGATGCACTATCCCGAGAAGGAGCCGACGCCGCAGCCGGTGATGCCGCGAGCGGAGCAGGCCCGCGACGAGTGGGACTTCCTCAAGCCGGCCTCGGCAGAGAAAGAGACGCCGGCGCTGCCTCGAATGAAGGCGAAGAGAGACCGGACCGAATAATTTAGTTTTTCACAATTTTTTTCGCTGCTCCTCTTGCTCTCGGGCAGCGTCCTGCTAAGAATGATTATGGAGTTAGCAATAACTCCTCACTGATGGGGTCGAGAGATAGATGGGATTCAAAACTGAATGGGCGACGGTTTTGAATTTCACTCTCTCGACCCCGCTTTTTTTTGCGCTCATCTAATCCTCCCCCATCCATTCTGGCATAACGGTAGGTCCGCCGAGCCGGACCTGTACTGCGATGTGGCGTCATGGGTAGGTCCGGCGAGCCGAGCCGGACCTGTACTGCGATGCCGCTCCTCATGTGCCGTTTGTGATATATCCGGCGAGGCACCTCGCAGTACAGGTGCCGCTCGGCTCGCGGCACCTACTGAACCTCTCCGGCGCGATGAAGCTCAAACAATCTCCCGATGATTTCCAGGTCGAGGAACTGACGAATGTCGTTCCTGACGCTCAGGGCCCGTTCGCCCTCTATCGTCTCGAAAAGCGCAATCTGACGACGCCGGACGCGCTGGCCCTGGCTCGCGAGCGCTGGCGCATCGAGCCGCGCCGGCTGTCCTTCGGCGGTCTCAAGGATCGTCATGCAGCCACGATCCAGTATTTCTCCATCTTCCACGGCCCGCGCCGGAACCTGAACCAGCAGGGACTCGCCATCAACTATCTCGGCCAGACGCTCGCGCCCTATCTCTCCGAAAACATCCGCGCCAATCGCTTCGCGATTGTACTCCGGCAACTGACCGCCGAGCAGTCGAGCCGTGCCTTGCTTGCCGTCGAGGAAGTGCGCCACGAGGGAGTGCCGAACTATTTCGACGATCAGCGTTTCGGCTCGGTGTCGGAGGCGGGCGAATTCATCGGCCGGCTCCTGGTCCAGGGACGCTTCGAGGATGCGCTGCGAATGGCGCTGACGGAGCCTTACGAATTCGACACCCTCTCGCAGAAGCGCGAGAAGGAGACGCTGCGAACTCACTGGGGCGACTGGCTGGAGTGCCAGCGGAAGCTGAAGCCAGGGCAAGCCCGCCGGCTGATCGAGTATCTCGTCCATCGTTCGACGGATTTTCGCGGAGCGCTCGAGCGACTGCGTCCGGAGATGCGCGCCCTGTATCTGTCAGCCTATCAGAGCGAACTATGGAACCGCATCCTCGCTCTGTTTCTGCACCGGCTCGCTCCCACTTCGCTGCTGTCGATCGAACAGCGTCGAGGATCGCTGCCTTTTCCGCGCGGACTCGACGAGACGCAGCAAGCGACTCTGGCCGCGCTCGACCTGCCGCTGCCGTCGGCCCGGCTCAAACTGGCGCCGGACGGCCCGCACGGCGAGCTGATTCGCGCCGTGCTGGCCGAGGAAGGCTTCACCCTGGAGCAGATGAAAGTGCGTGGCTCGCGCGACCTGTTCTTCTCGCGCGGAGAACGACTCGCCCTGTGCCGGCCCGGCGAGCTGTCGTCATCAGTCGAGGAGGATGAGCGCCACCCAGGGCGGCGCAAACTGCGCTTGAACTTTGAGATGCCGCGCGGAAGTTACGCCACGCTGGTCGTCAAGCGTGTGACGGCTTCATGAACGCGAACGACCGTTCGATGATGTCGAAAGCGGCGCGCGGGCGAGCCACTCGCGCCACTCCCTCGCGCAGATGCTTCAGCTTTGCCGCATCGCGTAGCAGCGTCGTCACCTTGTAGGCCAGCGTGCCGATGGAGTTGACCTTGACGGCCGCTCCACTCTCCAGCAGAAAATCGCTGTTTCTCGTTTCTTGTCCCGGAATCGGGTTCAGGATGACCATGACGCAGCCGGACGCGAGTGTTTCCGACGTCGTCAGCCCGCCCGGCTTCGACACCACCAGGTCCGAGACGCGCATCCACTCGTCCATGTCCTTCGTGAAGCCGACGATCAGACCGCGATGCATGTCCGGCACCGGCACCCGCTCCAGTTCCGCCTTCGCCTTTTCGTTGCGGCCGGCGATGACGACGAGTTGCAGCGGCTGCGGCACGCCGAGCAGGGTGCGATAGATGTTCTCGATGGGTCCGACGCCGAAGCCCCCCGCGAGTTGCAGGACGATCGGCCGTTGCTCGTCGAGACCGTACTTCGCCTTGAGCGCGGCGCGGTCCTTCATCTCGCTGAAGACGGGATGAATGGGTATCCCGGTGAGCGTGACGTCGGACGCGGGTACGCCGAGGTAGCGCAGATATTCCGAGCCTTCCTCGCTGGCCGTGAAGTAGTGCTCGCAGGGCTGGTTGAGCCACATCCGATGCGACTCGAAGTCCGTGACGACGGTGACCTGGGGAGTGCTGACCCGATTGTCCTTGCGCAGCGAGGCGAGGATCTCGGCGGGAAGGAAGTGCGTGTTGATGACGAGGTCCCACGGCTCCTGCTCGAAGAGTTTGATGAGCTTGCGCAGGTTGAGTTTTTGCAGGGCGAGGCGCAGCCGATCGCGGCGGTGATGGCCGGAACTGCTGGGGCGATCGAGGACGTCGTAGAAGTAGCCGAGCAGATGCGGGGCCTTGTTGACCATGTCGATGTACGACTTGCCATAGATGCGGCGAAAGGCGGAGTTGGTCAGCGTCAACACGTCGATGTTCTGGACGTGGGCGTC
>JBBRIK010001104.1:0-2873 GCA_038221045.1 Gemmatales bacterium | reverse complement strand
CAAAACGTTCCCATGATAACAGACGCGAGTCGAATGTCGAGCAGCGATCTGGAGTCCCTGACGCGAGACTATGGCCGGGAAATCTTCGCGCGCCTCGAACGCTCCGGGCCGTTCCTCTTCTCGCCCCGCTGGTGGGACGATCGCCTCATGGAATGGACCATGGGCGCGCAGGACGTCAAGGTCCAGCTCTTTCGCTTCGTCGATGTCCTGCCGCTGCTGAAGACGCCCCCCTCCATCGTTCGCCATTTGCGCGAATACTTCGCGGAAGCGGGCGAAGGTGTGCCGGGCTGGGTTCGCCTCATCCTCCGACTGCTGCCGAGTCGCGGGTTGCTCGGACGCCTGCTGGCCCGAACCGCCTACGCATCGGCGCGCCGGCTCGCGCGCCGCTTCATCGCCGGTTCCAACCTCGACGAAGCGCTGCGGGCCGTCGCCAACCTGCGCCGCCGTTCGCTTGGTTTCACGGTCGATCTGCTCGGCGAGGCGACCATCACCGAGACCGAAGCGGAAGCGTCGCGGCAGGACTATCTCGATCTGCTGCGCGGCCTGGCGTCTCAGGTCAATGCCTGGCCGGAAGTGCCGCTCATCGACCGCGACGACGAGGGACCGCTGCCCCGCGTCAATGTGTCGGTCAAGCTCTCCTCGCTCTTCAGCCAGCTCGATCCCATCGACCCCGTCGGCTCCAGCGCCGCTGTTCGCCATCGCCTACGGCCCATTCTGCGCGAGGCACGCCAGCTCAGGGCGTTCGTCAACTTCGACATGGAGTCATATTCGCACAAGGCCCTGACGCTGCGCATCTTCCGCGAAGTCCTCGACGAAGATGAGTTCCGCGACTGGCCCGACGTCGGCCTGGCGATGCAGGCGTATCTGCGCGATTGCGAGAGCGATTTGCAGACGCTGGCGTCCTGGGTCGAGAAACGAGGCACGTCCGTCTGGGTACGGCTGGTCAAGGGCGCGTACTGGGACTATGAGACCACAATGGCGGCCAGCGAGGGCTGGCCGATCCCCGTCTGGACCGTCAAGCCGGAGACGGACGCGAACTACGAGCGCTGCACGCAGTTCCTGATGAGCCATAATCATCTGCTGCGGCCAGCCATCGCCAGCCACAACGTCCGCAGCCTCGCTCACGCCCTGGCCCTGGCCCAGCATCTGAACCTGCCGCCGGGACGCTGCGAGATCCAGATGCTCTACGGCATGGCCGAGCCGATCAAGGCCGCTCTCGTCTCGCTGAAGCAGCGCGTCCGCGTCTATACGCCCTATGGCCAGCTTCTCCCCGGCATGGCCTATCTGGTACGCCGGCTGCTGGAGAACACCTCTGACGACTCTTTCTTGCGGGTGAGCTTCACCGAACATGTGCCTGAGGAGCAACTGCTCATGAACCCTTCAAGAAAGATCGGGCATCGGGCATCGGGCATCGGGCATTGCGATTTGTCTGCCGATGCCCGATCCCCGACTCCCGATGCCCGATTTTTCAACGAACCCATCTCTGACTTCAGCCGGGAGGACACACGGCAAGCGATGGAAGCCGCCCTCCGCGAAGTGCAGGCCTCTCTTGGACGCACCTATCCCCTCGTCATCAATAACCAGCCGGTTCTGACACCCGAGGCGATTGAATCGCTCAATCCGTCGCACAAGCATCAGGTCGTGGGACGTTGCGCCAGGGCGAAGCCGGAACATGCCCGGCAGGCGCTCGACGCCGCCGCCGACGCCTTCGCATCCTGGCGCGACGTTGCGCCGGCGAAGCGGGCGGAGTATCTCTTTCGCGCGGCCGAGATCATGCGCCGCCGTCGCTTCGAGTTGGCCGCCTGGCAAGTCGCGGAGTGCGGCAAGCAGTGGCGCGAGTCCGACGCCGATGTTGCTGAGGGGATCGACTTTTGTAACTTCTACGCCGTCGAAATGCTCCGCCTGGCCGAGCCGCGCCGCCGCGATGTGCCAGGGGAGGCGAATGCCACCTTCTATGAGCCGCGCGGCGTCACCATCGTCATCGCGCCCTGGAACTTCCCGATGGCGATCCTCACCGGCATGGCCGTGGCCGGCATCGTCACCGGCAACACCGTCATCATGAAGCCGGCCGAGCAGTCGTCTGTCGTGGCGGCCAAACTCATGGAAGTGTTCCAGGAAACCGGCTTGCCTCCGGGAGTGGTCAACCTCGTAACCGGCGTCGGCGAGGAGATCGGCCCTGTGTTGACGAACGATCCGCGCACGGCCGTCATCGCCTTTACCGGCTCGAAGAACGTCGGACTGATGCTCAATCGCCAGGCGACGGAGGTGACCCCAGGACAGCAGCACATCAAGCGCGTCCTTGCCGAGATGGGCGGCAAGAATGCGATCATTGTCGATGAGGACGCCGACCTCGACGAGGCCGTCCAGGGCGTCAAGCAGAGCGCATTCGGCTACCAGGGCCAGAAGTGTTCCGCCTGCTCCCGCGCGATCGTTCTGGAAAGCATCTACGAGCAATTCGTGCCGCGATTGCTCGAGGCGACACGCAGTCTGAAGGTGGCTCCAGCAGAGGATCCCGGCTGCTCGGTCGGCCCGATCATCGACGCCGAGGCGTTCGAGCGCATCAAGGAGACCATCGAGAGGGGCAAGCGAGACAGCAAACTGCTCTATGCAGCCGACGCCGGGGCGCTGGTGAATGAGGGCTACTACATCGGCCCGCACATCTTCGCGGACGTCGATCCGGCGTCGTTTCTGGCTCAGGAAGAGATCTTTGGTCCCGTCTTGGCGGTCCTGAAGGCGCGCGATCTGGAGCATGCTCTGGAGATCGCCAACGGTACGGCCTACGCCCTGACGGGAGGCTTCTACTCGCGCAGTCCGTATAACATCGCCCGAGTGAAGCGGCAGTATCGCGGCGGCAATCACTACATCAATCGCAA
>JBBRIK010001103.1:0-2873 GCA_038221045.1 Gemmatales bacterium | reverse complement strand
AGTAAGCGCCTCCGTCACCGTCGGCGTCGGCATTTTCTTCGCGACATAGGCGACGTAAAAGGTCCGTTCGGGACGATCGTTCACCACGTTCGCGTCCGCCTCGTTCATCTTGAGTAGCTCGCCGATGAGTCCTGGTGTCTGATAGGGGACGTCGTCTTCGGGGATCTTGCCCTCTTCGTAGACGATGGGGTCCCCTTGCCGAAGCGGCTTGCCAACCTTTGACTGACGAGCCAGTTCGTCCACGCGGATCAGCTTGCCCCAGCCTGGGTGACTCGACTGAAGCTCTTCGAGGATTTTGATCGCTTCCTTCTCGCTCTTGCCTTCGACCTGTTTGCGGATGTTCTCGGCCTCCTTGCGAGCGCGTTTGCGCGCCTCCTGGAATTGCCAGGCGCGACGAACCTGATCGCGAATCTCCTTCAATTCCGGCGTCCGGGCCGGCTCGTTCTTCGTCTTCCAGAAGTAAATCGAGTCGGGTAGATCGATCGGTTCAAACAGCGGACCCGGCTGGAACACGACTCGATCAAATGTGACACGCATGTCGGGCCGGGGCATGGCGTTGAAGGCCTGGATCAGCGGTTTCAGACCGGGATCACGATCCAGCGTAAACGACTCATCGTCGTACTGGCTTTCCCCGATGGAACTTTCGATACGCAACTTCTTGGAATACTCGTCGATGACTTTGCGGGCGGCCTCCACGTCTCCCTTGGTAGCCGAGAGCTTTTTCGTGAACTCGGTGATATCGGCGGACTCCAGTTTTCGTGCCTTCGCACTCACGGCTTTCTGCACAACCTGGAACTTCATTGCGCCCATAGGAACGGCCAGGTAGCCCAGGCGCGAATCATCGGGGTCGTTGGCCGTAGACCAGACGGACAGTGGCGTCAAGCGCCCCACGGTCGGGTCAAGCGAGAACGAAGAACCGACCAGACCAGCGATGAGACCAGTTCGTTTCGCTCTGTCTTCCTTGATGAACCCCTCCTGGTATCTCGGCCCACGAATCGCGGCCCCCCCCTGCGAGGCGAACAGTGCTCCGAGATTGCCAGCCGGAGATAGAGCGGTCCCTTGAGAGGTCGCGAAATGGCCGATTGTGCTGGCGATAACCGTGCGTAAATTCATGGAGGTGTAGTAAGCGAGGGCCGGGTCACCCTGAAGCAACGTCGGTAGATTAAATGAGTTCGCCTGCTCGGTGGTCGCGCGCAGCGAGTTGTATTCATCCTGGAATGCCATCGTGGTCCCAAAGAAACCGGAGTTCCTGGCATCGAACGTCGCCCCATACTCGGTCAGCAGGTTCCATGGATTGGTCGCCGAGGCGATCCGTATCGCGAAATGGTGATGCGCACGGTCTTCGTAGTAATCCTCACGAAGATCCTCGACATCGCGGAGGAAGCCGCCCAGGGGAACGAAATCGACGACTTTCTTCAGTTTCTCCTTCAGCCCAATGGCCGTGGACATCCACTGGAGCCGCACTTTCTGCGGCACCTTGAACGCCGGGTTTACACGCGCCGGCCTGGGTTCATCGCCCTTGTAGCTCTCGTAAAGTTCCTCGACGTCCTTCTCGCCCGGTTGCGGCAGATCGGACGTGACAAAGGGATTGACCGGAACGGGCAGCAGGACCACTCCCGCCGTCTGGCGCTGTTCGCGATAGTATTCGACGTATTCCAGCGGCGTCACGGCCAGCGGATCGCGGAAGACGTTGGGGCGGAACCCAAGGATGCCCGGCTCCTCGCCCAGGATGACCCCCTGAGCCAGTGCGATACGCACTTCGTCCCCCAGAGCGGTATAGAGCATCTTGAGGTCGATGTTGGCGGCTTCTTCCTTGCGGAAGTGGCTAACGATCGCGTTCGCGTCCTCGGTCTTGTTGCCGGTGAGCATCGACCTGGTCGGTGTCAATCGATTGAGGGAGGCGCGAATATCCTCATTGGTCAGTTTGATGCCGAGACTGTCGGCCTCCTTGAGCCACATGATGGCATCGAGGGTGTCCTGTCGCTTCGTCGTGCCGCCAAAGAGGAGGGGAGTTTTGACGTTGGCAACGCTCATCCGCCAAAGGTCGTAAGCGGTCATGCTGACAATTCCATCGACGATGTTCGCCTCCGTCTCCAGTCTTTTGCCGCGGAGGGTCGCGCTCAGTTTCCGTAGCGCATCGGTCCGCTTTTGCAAGTCGGATCTGCGCTTGGGGGGATCGGTCCGTTCCTCATCGACGACCATTTTAGCGATTTGCACTCCCATCAGTCCCTGGTCTCGCTCGCGCAGGGATTTGGCTTGTTCTTCAGTGAGTGGCACGCGCTCCTGAACGATCATTTCGTTCAGAAGGTTGCGGAGTTCAGCGCGGAACTGGAGCAACTCGGGGATAGACATATCGGTCGGGGGCGGCTTGAGGATCTGGGCGACGACATCCCGGCCGTTGGCCTTGAATGACTCGTTCATCGAGCGATGAACGAAGTCGCTCGCCGTCTGCCGTAGGTGGACGCGATCGCTGATCTCTCCATCGTAGATCTTGTCGCCGTGGAGGACGGTCACGACCTTGCCTTGACGGCTGCCGCCGCCGAACCTGCTGAAGATCCAGTCCAGGGCGTCGCCGCGCCCAAAACCGCCGGACAGGACGAAAGTGAACATGCAAATGATCGTCAGGATCGCGAAGATCACCTTCCGATGTTTGCGAAAGTTGTGGAAGGGGTTGAACGCCATGAGCAGTCCTCGCTTACGTCTCGTTACGCTAGGGGGTTGCGGACCCTGCCGACCTTGACACTCGGCTCAACGGTATATTATGGGTGAAGAGCGAAGTTCGTCAAAGTGGTGATTGTAGCGAGTCTAGAGACGAACACAACTGCAACCGAGGAATGGGAGGGCGTGGCATCCGCCGAGCCGGCTCGCGATGA
>JBBRIK010001102.1:0-2880 GCA_038221045.1 Gemmatales bacterium | reverse complement strand
GGGCCATCACCGTCTCCATCGAGCAACCCAGGTCCGCCGCCATGAACGGCCACTGTCGCGTCGTCCCTTCCCACCAGGCGTCGCGCACCTTCGGAGGCAGCGTCACCACCTCGCCCCGGCCGACGTCCATCCACAACTGATCGTTCTTCAGGTAACAGCGCGCCCACGTCATCTCGCCCGGCAGACTCTCTCCCGCGAAGGTGCCGCCAGGGATCGGGAAGTAGCCCGCCGGCTGGCGATAACTGTGTACGCCGTGCAGACTGTCGGGATCGTGATTGAAGGCGAAAGCGCCGCACGAGCCGGAGTTGAGCAGCACCCAGAGCCAGCGGCCCTCGTGGGTCCCTCCCCAGCGCACGTCGTGAAACATCACGGCCTGATGGAGTCCCTTCGCCAGCAGCAGCCGTTTCATCAGTTCCATCGGAATCAGGTTGCCCTGGTCCGCCTCGGTGCTGGTGATGAGAACGTCGCCGTTCGATTCGGGACGGCACGTCGAATTGAGCAGGCCCTCGCAGAAATCCGACGGCGGCAGCGTGCGCAGCAGGCCGAGTTGATACTGCCAACCGAGACAGTCCGCCTTGAACTCCTCGACGAGATCGAGGACCGCGAGATACATGCGCAACTGAGTGAGGGTCGCTTCTTCGGTGAAGTCCTCGGCGTCGGCTTCGCGATAGTGGAAGACGACGCCCTTGTGCTGGACGAACTGCATCGCCTCCTCGATGCGGCTCGGCGTCACGTCGCGCATGCGGACCGGCAACCAGGCCTGGTCGACCTTGTGTTCCGCGAAGCCGTGCTTCGCCAGCACGCGCGGCCCGAAGTAGCCGTTAATCATGCCCATCGACGTGTCGCCGAGCATGAGGGCGAGAATGCGTTGCTTGCGAATGCCGGCGGCGACACCTTCCGCGAGGGCCTGAGCCTCAGGGCTGACGGCGGCGGAGTAGTGCAGTTCGCCGTCGGGATAGCGAATCTTGCCGGTGGAACACCACTCGTCGAGTCGTTCCATGAAGACGGCGTCCTTCGTCCAGTCTCCCGCGCCGGTCCAGATTCGGCTATAGGGACGATTGAGGCTGTCGAGGCAGGCCCCGGTGTTGAGCAGAGCGACGAGGCCGGGCCAGGTGCCGGAGAAGTTGCTGGCCAGGAGCAGCGGGTTGTCCTTGCCGACGACGCCGTCGCAGGTGTGCGGTCCATAGGTCCAGTGAACGAAGACCCCGATGAGCGGATCGTCGATGGGGCCAAGCTGGCGGATGGCCTGATGCGGCCGCGTCAGAAAGCCGTCGATGACGTACGGCTCGCGGCCGAGTTTGCGGAGGGCGGCCTGGAGTTGGCGGGTCGTTTCTTCGGCGTGCGGGCGCGCCCATTCATTGGGGCGTGGACGATAATCGCCGGGCCAGAAGATCGCGACTTTCTTCACAGGGGTTTCGCTCCTGGGAGAGAGGGCAAGAGTCAGTTCAGTTTCAACTCGTTCAGCACGCTGGCGAAACGATCCCACGGAATCGCCTTGGTCGGCAGCGGCACCTCCTCGACGTCCAGGCCCAGATCGAGAATGTACATCGTCTCGACATAGCGCGACGATTCCTTCTTCTCGCGGCGGCGTTTCACTTCCTGAATCTGCCGCTCGAATTCGCGCGCCATGTGCCACAAGGTCAGCGCGCGCGCTCCATCGCTGCCATGTTCGACGTGCAACCCCTGGCACCACTCCCAGTCGAGGAATCGCTTCAAATCGCGCTGCCGAATAAGCAGCACCGTCCCCGATTGATGATTGCTCAGCACGCCCGGTTCGCACACCGGGGCCATGATCCAGACGTCGTGAGCGAAGGGTCCGTTCCGCGCCAGACCGCACACCCACGGTTGCAGCAAATGCAGCAGATAGGACCCCAGTTGATCGCTCATGTCGATCAGGGGATTGGACTGCTTCGTCCCGCTGATACGTCTGAGGAATGTGTCGTGAGCGACAGGATTGAGCAGCACCTGGCTCAGCGGCGCGGCCCCGAGAGAGCGAATGCGCAGCGTCGTCGGTCCGCCGGCATGCTCGCGAATCAGGATTTGCTCGGCGGTCAGCAGCTCGCGAATATCGCCGCCGCGCACCTGCTTCATGAGCCGATGCCGGCGCCAGTAGCCGAGAAGCCAGCCGGCCGTCAGGCCGACGATCATCAGGCCGAGGCCCTGAACGAAATGATTGTTCAGCCAGTATTCGAGGTCTTTCATGGACGTTCTCGCAGGCGTCATGCAACACGGTTCAAAGGGTCATTCTATCGCGCGAGAGCCTGGATCTCGGCGTCGGTCAGCGGCACGTCCAGGTTGCAACCGACAAGGTAGGTGCCGCCCATCTGCGGCGTCGAATGAATGACGCGAGCCCGGACCGAGCGCGTACCCTCCTCGGCCGGCAACTCGATAATCAGCACCGTTCCGGGCATCCAGGCCCGATCGACCGCCAGGCCGACTCCCGTCTGCGACAGGTTGCGAATGCGTGCCTGACGCCGTTCGGACAGGCCGCTGCCCACGGGATAGCAAGAGACCCTCAGGGACGAGGGGTGGCGCGGCGCGACCCGCCGTTCCGGCGCAGGTGGACTCGAGTCCTGGCCTTGCCCTTCTCGCTCCATGCTCTCCTCCTGCGCGATCGACGGTGGATCCGATGGGACATGAGTTATCGTTGTACCACGCGAACAAGGTCAGGACAACGGACAGGGATTCGCAAGAGGTGCATTCGCGTCGAGTTAGCCCTTCGTCCCCGACAGGAGCAGCGAATAGTGGGACAGAGGGTGACAGATCGAGGTTGGAGGGGGGAAGAGAGAGGCCTGCAAATGACAAACCCCACGCAGCGATTTCGCTGCGTGGGGTTGTAAACAATCGGTGAACCCTTCGCCGGCGCGCACGGGTCTCTCC
>JBBRIK010001101.1:0-2882 GCA_038221045.1 Gemmatales bacterium | reverse complement strand
CTCCGTCAGGATCTGACGGGCCGCGCTGAGATCGTCCCTTTTCTGCTTGTATGTCTCGCGCAGGGTGAGGACGCGCGGATCCTGGTCCCCCAATTTCGATTTATCCGCAATCTGGCGCATCTCCTCGCGCAGCAGCAGCATGGTGCGGTTGAGGTCCAGAATCTCAGGATCAAGCCGACTTACTTCCTCGACAGCGTCAGCAAGCGTCCTCGAATCGAAGCTCAAACGCTGGCTCTTGTGCGAGTTGAGATTGATCTGCGCGATGCGGAGTTCGGAAGTGGCGCGGGCCAGGTTCGCCGTGGCAGTCTCAAGTTGATTCGGGTCGGATGGTGACGATTCCTTCGCGTAGTCCTTCAGTTTTGCCTCATCGTGTCCCGTAACGATGGCATTCAATCGCTGGCGATGGTCCTTCCGTTCGGTGGTCAGTTCCGCCTTGTAGGTATCGACCAACGCATTGAGGAAGACCGCCAGCTCGTCCGGATCGTCCCCGCTCATTTTAATGGGCAGGACGTTTTCCCCGGCCGCCGCCTTGATGATGAGGTCCTTCGCCAGCCAGGAGCTATCCTCGGCTCGATTGCGGACCATTTCCAGCCCGCTGACTTCGCCGCGATTGAGAGTGGCGCTTATTACCCGCGTGCTGCGCATCAGCTGTGCCTGACTGCGAATGTAGTCGTCCATCGTCGGGTCGTCGCCGCTGCCGGGCATGTAGTCGGGCGCACGTCGCAGCTGCAAGCGCACCTCGCCGACATAGCGAGCCGGCATGAGCGAACACAGCAGCGCCGCCGTCAGCGCACCCCCGAGGAGGACGAGAACGAAGGCCAGGAGCCAGCGCCGTCCCAGGGCGGCCAGCAAGCCGCCAAAGGTCGGTACCGCCGACAGCACAGGAGGCACGCCCGAGGACATTTCATCGTCGCCGGGCAAGGACGGTGGACGGCGTCCGGGGGTTGGCTTGCGTGCCGGCCTTGCAGCGCGCGACGGACTCATCGGCTTGCTCGAATCCAGAGGTGACATACGTTGCGTCTCCGAGGGTATGGCTTCACGGTTGGCCAGGTTCACCGACTGGAATCGCGATCGGCAGCGCCGTCCTTGCCGCCCGCCGCTCGACGGGAACCGCAGGCGGCGTCAACGTGACGGCCAGCGGCGGTCCCACTTTCGGCTCGATGAACAGATGCGCCAGGAACTTCAACTCCAACCACAGTAACCCGAGGGCCAGAGGCATCATGAGCCAGCCGGCCAGATCGTGGTAGACGATGCGCGCTACTTCGCCGCCGGCGGTCATGTACAGGATGCCGGTCAGCGTGATGCGGGCGACATTGGTCAGCACGGCGATCGGGACGGCGCTGAGGAACAGCACGGCCCGCTCGCCCCAGGAGCGAGTCAGCACCAGAGCCACCGCCGTCGAGAGGGCGAAAAAGGTTATCAGCATGCCCAGTCCGCTGCATGCCTCGACGACGCCCAGGGGGACCTCATCGATCCAGATGACGTTGCCCTCGGCGATGGCGGGCAGACCGGCAGTTTGCAGCAGATAACTGCTGAACCCTGTCGCCACACGCTGAAGCGGCTGGGCCAGGGCGACCTCCAACTGATACGGCGCGGGCATCATGAACACGAGGAAGACGATGCTCGGCCAGGCCCAGCGGAGAGCGGGTGGACCGCCCAGCAAGACGCACACGCCGGCCAGGGCGGGCAACAGCGACAGGGCATCGAGTCCCTCAAAGTAGAAGGCGGCCGACGCCAGCCGCAACAGGCCGGCGACGGCGAGCCAGGGCAATCCTCCCCCATGCAGCCGCAGAGTGATACCCCGATGGTCCTGTCGGCGGACCCAGAGGACGACGGCGGCGAACACCGGCACGAGGAAGCCATGCGAGTATTTCGGATCGTTGGACCAGCGCTCGGCCATCGCGGCCAGCGTGGGAGCGTAACACCACAAGAGGGCAAGCGCGAATCCGAACAGGACCAGGACTGTCCGGCGCGCCTGCGCTGAAGAGTGCAGGATGCGCCAGCAGCCGGGCACGCCGTTCAGAGTCTCCTTGATGATTGCAGGCACGCTTGAGTCTTCGGGGGTGGAGGATAGCCGCTACAGTTTTCTCATCTTACCACGCTTCACAAAAGATCCATAAAAAAATGCCCTCCGGAGGGCGTGTTGGGCGTGTAATTGCCCCGGCAGATCGGGCAAAGCGGAGCGTTACCATGCTCCCCTCCCCCCATCTGTCTTCTGTCGCGATCTTCCCCGGATCGCCGCCTCCAAGAGGAGGCAAAAGAGTCTCTTCGCTAACTATAGGTTGAAATTGTGCAGGCCGCTGAACCGGCGTGAAAAAAGTGGCCGTCTCAGGGCTTAGGCGAACGGGCAGGTTGTTCGGGATGACCAAGGTGATAGCCCTGACCCAGCCGGCAACCGAGTTGCTTGCAGACTTCGAGTTCCTCCTGCCGTTCCACTCCCTCGGCGATGACCACGACGTTCAGGTTGAGAGCGATGGCGCAGATGGCCCGGACGACGTCGCGCCGTCCATCCGCCTTGTGAATGTCGCGAATCAGGCGCATATCGAGTTTGATGAAGTCAGGGGGGACCTCGGCCAGTTCCGCCAGCCGCGACTGACCGGCACCGAAGTCGTCGTAGGCCAACTCGACGCCGCGCCCTTTCAGGTAGTCGCGAAACTGGCGCAGCAACGCGATATCGGCCACGGCGTCCTCGTGGACCTCCAGAACGAGTTGGTGATTGGCCGGCAACACGGGCAGGAGGAGATCGAAATTGGCGGGGGCGAGGTTCTCAAATTCGTCAGGATGAAGATTGCAAAATATGCGGGCCCCCGCCGGCAGAGGTTCCGCCTGTTGGATCGCAATTCGCCGAAAACCCTGGCTCAGCTCGCGCGCCAGGGAGCAAC
>JBBRIK010001100.1:0-2882 GCA_038221045.1 Gemmatales bacterium | reverse complement strand
GCCAGCAGGCCGCCCAGCACCAGGCCGCCCGGCCAACCGGCGTGGAGGATGTTCAGGTAATGCGTCTTCTTTTCCTTGAACACCGTGGCCGTAACGGGATTGATGACGGCCTCGACGATTCCGTTGGCCAGAGCAGCGATGAACGCCCCGAGATAGAGCAACTGAAAGGCCGTTTCGGGATTGTCCTTGCCCGCGATGCCGGCGTAGATTGTCACGCCCGCGCTGATGAGATGGCCGAAGAAGGCGAAGACCATGGAGACGCCGTAACCGATCTTGTCAACAATCAGGCTGAAGAGGATGATCGAGATGGCGAAGGGGAACAGACCGGCCCCCTGGATGGCACCGATCTTCTCCTGGCTCAAGTTGAAATCGGTCCGCCAGTCGCTGAGGATGCTGGCGCGGACGATGAAGCCGAACGCGGTCGCCACCAAAGCAATAATGCAGCCGAGGAAGAGCCGGCCGCGATGCATCTCGTTAGGCATGGATACGCTACTCCCGGAGTCGGTCAATAATGTCGGGTCGAGACTGAGAAGTTACGCGAGCCACGGGGTTATGTCAACAACCTCTTGTCTCATCGTAAAATGAGCAGCATGTCAACGGTCCACACTTTTACGTTTCTGGGGACGGGAACGTCGGTCGGCATCCCCATGCTCGGCTGCCGCTGCGAGGTCTGCCGTTCGACCAATCCGCGCAATAATCGCTATCGCTGCTCCGTCCTCATCTCGTCTCCCACCGGCAACATCCTGATCGACACCTCGCCGGAATTGCGACTGCAACTCCTGCGCGAACAGGTCGAACGTATCGACGCCGTTCTGTTCACCCATGCGCACGCCGATCATCTCCACGGAATCGACGACCTGCGTCCTTTTCCCAACTTCACCGGCCATCCGGTGCCGCTTTATTGCACCGCGGAAGTCGAGACGCGCATTCGCGAGGGCTTCTCGTATGCCTTCGATCCCGAGTTGAAACCGACCAGCGGCTACCTGCCGAAGCTCACCATCAACCGCATTGCCCTGCTTCCGTTCGAGGTGGCCGGCGAGCGAATCACGCCCATCCTGCTCGAACATGCCTCGACTCCCGTCCTGGGGTTCCGCATCGCCAATGTCGCATATTGCACCGACGTCAGCCACATTCCCGACGCGAGTTGGCCGCTACTCGAAGGACTCGACGTACTCGTCCTCGACGCGCTTCGCTACAAGCCGCATCCTTCCCACTTTTGCATCAACGAAGCGCTCGAAGTCGTCGCGCGGGTGCGGCCGCGAAGGGCCTACTTCACGCACATCACACACGACCTCGATCACGACGTCGTCAACAGTCAACTACCGCCCAACGTCGAGCTTGCCTATGATGGGCTGAAGTTTTTGTTCTGACGGTTTGACCCGCGATGCGCACAGGAGATCGCATGCTTCACGCGATGATCATGGCAGGGGGCGGCGGCACGCGGTTCTGGCCGCGCAGCCGAAAGCGCCGTCCCAAACAGTTTCTGACCGTCACCGGCGACCGCTCGCTGTTGCAGCAAGCGTTCGACCGTGTCGAGCCGCTCGCCGCGGGACGCACCTGGATCATCACGGGCGCGGCACACGTCGAGGAGACCGCGCATCAGTTGCCGGGCGTCGGCGGCGATCACATCGTCGGCGAGCCGATGGGCCGTGATACGGCTGCCTGCATCGGTCTGGGTGCCGCCCTGATCGCGAAGAACGATCCTCAAGGCGTGATGGTCGTCACTCCTGCCGATCACGTCATCGAACCGGCGCGAGAGTTCGGTCGCGCGGTGCAGGTCGCCGCGCTGATGACCGAGCAGTCTCCGAGTTCACTGATCACCTTCGGCATCGTGCCCAATCAGCCGGCGACGGGGTATGGCTACATCAAGCGTGGCTCTCAGGTAGCGACTCATCAGGGACTCGGGGTCTACGGCGTCGAAGAATTCGTCGAGAAGCCGAGCTTGAGCGTCGCCCAGCGCTACGTCGCATCCGGACAGTACTACTGGAACAGTGGTATCTTCGTCTGGCGTGTGGCGACAGTCCTCAGTGTCTTGCAGCGGGTCAGCCCCCAACTCTACGCCGCCATCTCGCGCATCGCCGACGCCTGGTCAACTCCAGAGCGCGAGGAGGTCCTGCGGCGTGAATATCCCGGCATCAAGAGTGAAAGTTTTGACCGCGAGGTCATGGAAAAAGCGGGCAACAGGCTGGTCATCCAGGCCCCGTATCGCTGGGACGACGTCGGGAGCTGGCTCGCCCTGGAGCGGATGAATCCTCAAGATGCCGACGGCAATACGGTGCTGGCATCCCATGCCGGACTGGAGACGACCGGCTGTGTGATCGTGGGGGAGGCCGGTAAACTGATTACGACGATTGGCGTATCGAATCTGGTGATCGTTCAGGATGGCGATTCAATCCTGATCGCGGATCGCAGCCAGGAGGGGACGGTCAAGCAACTGGTCGATCTGCTGAAGCAGAAGGGGCTGGAGAAGCACCTGTGAGCGAGCGAACCATCCTTCTGGGCGTCGATTACGGGGCCGTTCGCATTGGCCTCGCCGTGAGCGATCCGGACCGCAAGTTCTCCTTTCCACTGACGACCTATCAACGGCGCGATGCGGAGAAGGATGCCCCCTACTTCCGGGGGATCATCGAGAAAGAGCAGATTGGCGGATTGGTGATGGGTCTGCCGATCCATCTGGATGGCCGCGAGGGACAGAAAGCGGTGGAGGTTCGTGCTTACTCCGCCTGGCTCGGTCAAGCAGTTGCAATACCGATAGTGTTCTGGGACGAACGGTTCACGACGGTTGAAGCCGAGTCGGCCCTCTGGAATGCAGGGCTGACGCACAAAAAGCGGCGCGAGAAGCGAGATCGCGTCGCCGCGCAGATTCTGTTGCAGTCGTATCT
>JBBRIK010001099.1:0-2884 GCA_038221045.1 Gemmatales bacterium | reverse complement strand
CGAGTGAACCCCTGGCTTCTCTGGCGTCACCCCATGAATTGTTCCAGGAAGCGCTTGCTGATTCGCAAGCCCCGCTTGCGATCCTCCAGCGATCCTTCAAACGCGCGATCCTCGACCTCGATGCACACAGGCCCCTTGTAGCCCGCATCGGTCAGGGCCGAGAAGAACGGCCCCCACTGTACGTCGCCCAGTCCTGGGATTTTCGGCGTGTGCCAGCCCAGGCCAAGGATGCCGACCTCATACAGGCTGTCTCGATCGATGCGTGTGTCCTTGGCGTGAACGTGGACGATGCGCGAACCGAACTCGCGGATGCAGCGAGCCGGATCGATGTGCAGCCAGATCAGGTGCGACGGATCGATGTTCAGGCCGAGAGCCGGACTGGGTAGCTCAGCGAAGAGCTGACGCCAGATGGCCGGCGAGATGGCCAGGTTCTTGCCGCCGGGCCATTCGTCCTTCGAGAACAGCATCGGACAGTTCTCGATGCCCAGCTTGATACGGTACAATTCTGCATGCTTGACAATGTCCGGCCAGACGATGCGGAACACGTCCCAGCTGTGTTCCACTGCCTGGGTGCGATCGCGGCCGATGAAGGTGTTGACCACGACGACCCCGAGCTTCGACGCCGCCTCCATCACCGTCTTCAGATGCTCGACCACCAACTGACGATGCTCGGCGTCCGGATCGAGCGGATTGGGATAGTAGCCGAGGCCCGAGATGGCGACGCCGTACTTTTTGCACAGTGCATGGACGCGGCCCACCGCCTCGTCGTTGAGGCGCGTCACGTCCAGATGCGTTACGCCGGCATAGCGGCGTTCGGACCGTCCGGGAGGCCAGCACATCAGTTCGACGCAGGCGAATCCCTCGTCCGAGGCAAAGGCGAGGACCTCTTCCAGCGACAGGTCGCCGAGAAGGGCGCTGACAAATCCCAGTTGCATGATGCATCTCACTCTGCGAGAAGGGAGGGAGAGAAAGACTTGCCAGAGAGTATAGCGACTGATGAACTTCTTCGCTCGCTCACTCGTCTTTGACTGGGAGAGCCGATTGCCCGACATTCGCGGAGACAGGCCATGCTCAGGATTCAGTGGACTACCTTTCTGGTTTGCTGTCTGCTGGTTGCTCTCTCCAGCCAGAGCGATGCGGGCGAAGACAGGCCAGTTCCCCCTGGCGCGAAGCTGACTCTGGTGTTCGACAAGGAGAGCCACTTCCTCGGCGAGAATGTCCTGGTTCATCTTTGCATCGAGAACACTGCTCCTCAGCCTTTCTCGATCGATCTCGGCGGCGATTATCGAGGCGCCACGCGCCATACGAGGTTCAAGGTACTCGCGACCGATGCCAAGGGAGAGGTCGTTCCCGATCCCGACCCGTTTCCAATGGAGATGGGCGGGCTGGGGTACACGAAAGAGATCAAGCAGGGCGACAAGCATTACGAGTCGCTGCAACTGCTGCGCTATCGGCGGTTCGAGAAGCCAGGTGTCTATCGACTGAGTGTGAGTCACGATTTCGGCTGGACCGAGCGCGACCCGAGCAAACGTCCGTCTGCCGTCGCCACGATCACGTTCGTCATGCCGGACGAGAAACAGGCGCGCCAGGTCGTCGAGCAAATGGATCTACTGCCGAAGGATAATGGCGGCTCCGCGGGCGAGAGACGCAAACCCTTCGCCGACTTCACGACGCTCACTTATCCGATTTACCTGCCGCTCCTGGCTGCGCGCACTGATCTCGGCGATCAGAATGCGCTTGAGGCCCTCGGCCAGATGCCCGCGGCGGGAGCGACGAAACAACTGATCCGTCTGCTCGCGCACAACGATCCCGCCTTCGCTCGCGCAGCCCTGGCCGCGCTCAGCAAGCGGCTTCCCGATCCCGCTTTCGAGAAGCACGACTACTGGTATCGCCGACGGGTTCTGGTCGAACGGTCGTGGAAAGCAGAGTTCGCGCCCGCCGTCCGCAAGGTGGCTCGCGGTCTGCTAAAGCAGACCGATGTCGAAAGCCTGCAAGGGGCGGCGTACATTGTCGTCTGCCTGGGGACGGCTGACGAATTACCGTTGCTCGTCAAGGCGCTCGACCGCACGGCCGCGGGGGCGTTGAAACTGCCTCGCCCGGTCAATGCGCATCTCCCTCCGCGCGGTGCCTGTCAGGATCTGGTGCGAGCCGCGCGTCTCCTCGGCCAGCGTGGAGTCGCCATCAACGAGAAGCCGGCATCGGCCGGCGAACTCATTCTCTTCGTCAGCACGGCGGGCGTGCGCGAGCGATTTCGCCCCAAGGGTTGGCAGGAGACGTTCGTCCGCGCACTACAACATGAGTTACCCTTCGTGCGCGAGGTTGCCGTGAGCAACCTGCCGGTCCCTCCCCCCGACGAGGCAGGCAAGTTGATCGCGGGGCTGATCGAGGATAAAGACGTTGACGTTCAGATCGCCGCGTGTCACTACGCGGATAAGTGGAAGGCGGCGCATCTGCGCGAACCGATCCTGAGGACGCTCAGGACGGCGAAGGAATACTGGCTGTTCACCGGAGCCAGCGAGGCGGCCTGGACGCTGGGGGCGTTCAAGGAGCGGACGGAGATTCTCGTCGATCGGCTCGACGAACAGGGCATGACCGTTCGCTGCCTGACTCAACTGGTTGGCCTGATCGAGGATACCAACGGTTACGGCAACCGGTCCGAAATGGATGTCGAGACGGGGAAGGTCTGCAAGGAAGCCTGGCAGCGATTCCTCTTGCGGAATGGAGAGATCGTCAAGGCAGGGAAGAAATTCAAGTTGGCCGATCCGACGTTTCCCGCTGCGGAGTTGTTCCCGCAGTTCACCTTTTATCGGCGCTGAGGGCCTGAGAGGCCTTCACTTCCGCGATCGCGAAGGCCGATGCACTACGTCATCGACGGCTACAACCT
>JBBRIK010001098.1:0-2886 GCA_038221045.1 Gemmatales bacterium | reverse complement strand
GGATGGAAAAATCTTGCTGGTGGGTTTCCCCGGCCAGTTCCTTGTGAAAGCGGTTGACCAGGGCCGCCAGCTTTGTCATCGGCGCCCTGTCCCCTCGCTCGCCCATCAGCCCGCACAGTTCATTCACCAGTCGCTGATTGGCCTTTGCCATCCGCTCCAGGACCACCTCCAGGTTGAACTCCCCCAGGCGCTGCAGCGTCTGCTCGAGATGATGGATTGCCGCGTTGATGGCTGCGACGTCGCTGGCCAGGCGGATGCGGCTGATGAAGACCTCCGACGCCGTGTTGAGCACATCGTCCAGCTTATCGGTCGGAATGCGGATGCTGTCGGTGGCCGCCGGAGTCCGGGGACCGGCCTCGGTTGGAACTGCCCTGGGCGCGGCCACGGCAACGCCGGGCGCAGGAGCAGCCGCAGCCGGCTCGAGCGGTCCCTTCTCGACGTTCGAGGGAGGCTTTCCAGACTGCAGGGCCGTCAGGACGGCCAGGCAGGGTCCAATGCGAGTTCGTAGGGGACCGCGCGAGGCAACCTCTTCCACCATCTCCTCGAGCACTTTCTTGCCGGCGAGCAACCCGTCGATCAACGCGGAATGGACCTGCCTGCTTCCCTTGCGCACCTCATCGAGGAGAGACTCCATGCGGTGGGCCAGGGATTCCATCTTGTGGATCTTGAAGAGAGAGGCCCCTCCCTTGACCGTGTGAACGGCGCGGAACACGTCGTTGATGATCGGCAACGGTTCCGCTGCTTCCTCCAGTTCGATCAGCCGGGAGCCGACTCGAGCAAGGCTCTCGCGCGCCTCCTCGCAGAAGTCACTGGTCAATCCAACCTTGTCCGGCGGAAACTGGAGTTCCTCCGGGGAATCGTCGAAATCTTGCGGCTCGGGCGGCTGGGTTGCGGTCGCGGTGCTCGGGATGAGGGCTTGCGTCTCGCCGGCTGTCGGGGTTGCCGGCGAACGCGGCGTGGCTGCCGCGGGCGGCGCTGGGGCGAGGTACTGTCTCAGCGGCGCGGCGAGATAGGTCCGACACTCCTCCATGATTTCCGATAGATCGCGATCGCAACGGCCCAGGGCGTGCAGATCGTCGAGCACCTCGCGAGCCCCCGTGCTCAACAGGGCGATGACGTAGGTCAGGGAGTGCCGCTCGAAGGTTTGCAAGGAGCGGGCCAGGTCCAGAGCGAAGTCGAGTACTGCCAGGAGATGCGTCGCCTTGGGCAGATGCAGCAGGCCGACCATGCCTGCCAACGTGTGCCCACGGCGATAGAGACGATCGAAAACGTCTTCCTCCTCCTGCTTGGCCCCCTTGACCGTCTCAACCAGCCAGGCGAGTTCCTGCTGCGCTTTGGGGTACAGCATCGGCCAAAGAGAACGGACAACGGGGAGGTCGGGCAAGGAAACGTCTTGGTCCTCCGTCCAGGCGTCGAGCAAATCCACCTGGCAGGGTTTCATCTTTCATGTCTCCGATAAGGCTACAGTTGAGGGGCATCGAAGACAGCCGGCACCGAGAGCAGGAACAGGGGGCCGTCTGGTTCTTCGAGGACGTCCGTCGCATAGCGAGTCATCTCGGCGGACACCACCATCTCGGCATTCTGGAAGCGTTCGGGGGCCAGGCGGCGGATGCCGGTCACCTTATCCACGCACAACGCCAGGCTGGCTCCGTCTCTTTCGAGGACGACAAACTGATTGCGCTCCTCCAGCAGGCGGGGCGACAAACCCAGGTCGGTGGAAATGTCCAGACACGCAAGGACCTGCCCGCGCAAGTTGATGAGGCCCCGGACGAGGGGCGGCAACTTGAACAGGGGAGTGACGTCGCTCCCTTCGATCACCTCGCTGACCTGCTCGACGGGGATGCTGAACAACAGGTGGTCGATGCGGGCACAGAGGAAGATGCGCTCCGACTCAGCCAGGGCGTCCCTGGGAGTGCCTCGAATGCCCTCGCCACTGACCATGCGCTGTTGCTGGACCCGGAAGGAACGCTGGACGAGCGAGGCAATCGCGTCGATCGCCAGCGAGAGCAGGGCCTTGTGGCGGAACGCGCGCACGGTTTCGACAAACGGATTGGCGCCCGCGGCCAAATCCTCCTTGCTGGAAGGAGCGTCTGCTTCCTCGAGGGGAACGACGCCGACAAAGCGGTCCATCGCCAGCCCGAAGAGTATGTCGCCGCGGCGGACGACGACGAAGGTCCTGGAGGACATCGGCGCGACGCCACGTCCGGTCCCCAAAGCCGTCGGGTCCAGGACCGGCAACAGGTGGTCGCGGTGCGAGACGTTGCCAAGGTAGCCGGCCATCTCCCCGTGGGCCGGCTGCAGAACGGGCGTCTCAACGATCTCCAGAACATCCAGGACTGGCAGCGCGTACTGGAGATCGCGGTGGACGAACACAAAGTGTTTATCGGCGTCGTTGGGTTTCATGATGACTCATCGGCTGAGAGTTCACGGAACACTCCTCGACTTCGGCACGGATTCAGAATCGTTCGCGGTCAATACCTGTCGAAGTCGTTATTGTCGAGGTCTTCCACCGGCTCCTTCGCAGGCCCCTCCAGCAGCGGCACATTCCCTGTGCCCCGCTTCCTCCTCTTGCGATCCCTCGAGGACGGCTCCGGCCGCTCCCGAAGGTACACAACGGGTCGCTTGCCTCGTGCAGGCGCCTGCTCGCGATCCCTCAAGCGAAACGTGCCAATGGTCTGTTGCAACTCTTCCGCCAGATGCGAGAGCGACTCCGCCGTCGCCGCCATTTGCTGAGCCGCCGTCGCATTCTGTTGAGCCACCGAGTCCAGTTGTTGCACCGCGACGCTTACCTGGTCCGCCCCGATGCTCTGCTCGCCGCTGCTGGCGCTGATCCCCTGCACCAGGTCCTTGGTCTTCTCGATGCGCGGCAGCAGTTCGCTCAGCATG
>JBBRIK010001097.1:0-2887 GCA_038221045.1 Gemmatales bacterium | reverse complement strand
CAATGCGAACGCGATGGTGGCCGCAAGTCGCGATGGGTTTGCTGCTTACGGTGCCCTCCCTGGCGGCCGGGGACGGACCCGACGACCAGGCCAAGGCTCCTGCGCCCGCGGACATGAAGGCCCGGAAGGCGGCCCGCGATGAGGCCATGGCCATCTTCCGCGACCTTCAGGAGCTCACGGCCTCGCTCGACAAGGAAAAATCCGCCGACAAGAAGCCCGCCGCCGACATCCTCGATCGGGCGGGTCGGCCTGCGAAGCTTGTGACGAAAACGACCGTCGAGAGCTCGGCGATCGACGCCATGCTCGACGCCTCGCACAAGGAGGCCAAGATCGTCCCGGCCAGGGTCTCCACCGACGAGGAGTTCATCCGCCGCGTGACGCTGGACGTGACCGGCAAGCTCCCCTCGCCCGAGCAGGTCGTAACGTTCCGGCAGAGCAAGGATAAACAGAAGCGGAGCGAGCTGATCGACAGCCTGCTCACCAGCCCGGATTACGCCCGCAACTGGGCGAGGTACTGGAAGGACGTGATCCAGTACCACGCCACCGCGCAGAATCCGGGCCTCGTGCGTTTCCCCATGCTGGAAGACTGGCTGGCCGAGCAGATCGGCAAGAACCGGCCGTGGGACGAGGTGGCGAACGACCTGATCACCGCCACGGGCAACACGGGGGAGAACGGCGCGGCGGTGCTCATGGCCGCGCACCAGGCGCAGGCCGTGGAGATCGCGGGCGAGGTCTCTCGCGTATTCCTCGGCGTGCAGATCCAGTGCGCCCAGTGCCACGACCATCCCACGGACTCCTGGAAGCGCGAGCAGTTTCACGAGTTCGCCGCCTTCTTCGGCCGGGCCAGGCTCATTCAGCACAAGGACGTCGAGGGCCGAGGCACTCCCTACGCCATCGAAAGCCGGGCCGACGGCCAGTACTACATGACCGACAAGAAAGCTCCCAATCGTCTGGTTCTCATGCAGCCGCGCTTCCTCACCGGCGAAAGCGTCAGCATTGATGCCGGCGACCAGGAACGCCGTGAGGCCCTGGCCCGGTTCATCACCGGCCGGCAGAACCCGTGGTTCGCGAAGTGTTACGTCAATCGTATCTGGACGTCTCTGATGGGCTGGGGCTTCTACCCCAGCGTCACGGACCTCGGCTCGGAGGCAGAGCCACGCCATAAGGCCGTGCTGGAACTGCTTGAAAGGGACTGGATCGCCAGCGGCTACGACATGCAATGGCTGTTCCGCACGATCGCACTGACCCAGGCGTATCAGCGACCGCATCAGGCGGCGTCCGAACCGGCGCGGCTGGCGGTCTGCCCCGTGCGCTTGCGGGCGGAGCAAGTATTCGAGGCGTTGCAGAAAGCGCTTGGCTTCGACGAGAACGACAAGGCGATCCCCGCCCCCGCCCCAGGCTCGGCCCCCGCGGTGCAGCGGCACATCGGGCTGCGTCATATGGTCTACCAGGCGTTCAAGGAGAACCCGTCGTCGCCGATGCAAGAGGTCCAGGGGAAGATCCCGCAGGCGCTGCTGATGATGAACAGCGCCCTCGTTCACGCCTCCACCTCCGCCCAGGGCAAGACGCTCCTGGCCGGCCTGCTCGCCAACGGGCAGACGGACGAACAGATCGTGACTGCCCTTTACGAACGAGTGCTGGCCCGCAAGCCCGCGGCGGAGGAGCAAGCGACCTGCAAGCGCTTCATCGAGAAGGCCGGCGGCCGCAAGGAAGCGCTGGAAGACGTCCTGTGGACGCTGGTGAATTCGACGGAGTTCTTGATCAAGAAGTAGGCCCCATGACTGCTCCTCTGCAAACCTGCGTCAACGTCCGCGTCAACGCCTCCGGGGCCGTCAGCCGCCGTGGCTTCCTGCGCCGGTTGGCGATCGGAAGCGCCGCCTTCGCCGGCCTTCGTTGGAGTGATTACCTCAGTGCTTGCGCAGGCGAACTGAAGAAACAGAACCGCTCCTGCATTCTGCTGTGGATGGCCGGCGGCCCCAGCCAGTTCGAGACGTTCGATCCCAAGCCGGGGGCAAGGACGCAAGGCCCGACAAAAGCTATCGCGACGAGCGTTCCCGGCGTCCAGATAGCAGAGCACTGGACGCGGACGGCCACGGTCATGAAGGACCTTGCCGTCATTCGTTCGATGACGAGCAAGGAGGGCAACCACGGCCGGGCGACCTATCTGCTGCACACCAGTTACCCGCCCTCGGGCGGCATCGTCCATCCCGGCTTCGGCTCGCTCGCCGCGCAGCAATTGGGGACGGCCGACTTCGATCTCCCTCACTTCGTCAGCATCTCGGGACAGAGCGTCGGCTCCAGTTTCCTCGGCGTCCGCTACGCCCCGTTTGTCGTCTCCGATCCGAATCAGCCGCCGGACAACCTCGCCTCCCCGGTGAGCAAGGACCGTCTGAATCGCAGGCTCGATCTGATGAAGGAACTGGAAGCCCCTCTCGCCCGCACGGGCGCGGGTCCGCTGGTCAAGGACCATCAAACGCTTTACGGTCAGACGGCGCAGATGGTCCTCAGCCCGCGAACAAAGGCGTTTCGGCTCGATCAGGAAGCGGAACGGACGCGCGACGCCTATGGCCGATCCGCGTTCGGGCAGGGCTGCCTGATGGCCCGTCGCCTCATCGAAACAGGGGTCACGTTCGTCGAGGTGCAATCGAGCGGCTGGGACACCCACGGCAACGAACTGGCCAGCCTGAAGAAACTCATTCCGCCCGTCGATCAGGGGACTGCCGCACTGATAGCGGACCTGAAAACACGCGGCCTGCTCGACAACACGCTGGTGATCTGGATGGGCGAGTTTGGCCGGATGCCGCACATCAACCTGACCGGTGGGCGTGACCACTACCCGCAAGCGTTCAACGTGGCGCTCGGCGGAGCGGGAGTGCGTGGAGGCCGT
>JBBRIK010001096.1:0-2888 GCA_038221045.1 Gemmatales bacterium | reverse complement strand
GTTTGTGTCGTTGGAAGACATCTCGGATGCGCTCCCGCCGTACGTGGAGGAAGTCATCTCGGTCGAGATGGACCCAACGATGAAAGTGGCATACGGACAACTTGAGGACGACGTCCGGGAAGCACTGCGCGCGCATCATGGTAACGCCTCGGTGGTCAGTACCGCCATGAACGCGCTTCTGCTGTATCCGGACCGGCCGTTTGGGCTGGGAACGCTCTATGGGTTCGACCGGAATCCTGAGACGGGGGAGCGCGAGCGATTCGTCATCTCGGAGCCTGTGGATCTGGACCAGGAATTCGTCTACGCGAAAGAGCGACGGCTGATCGAAGAGATCAAACGCGAGCTTGCGGTCGGCAGAAAGGTCCACGTGTTCGCCGTGTATACCAGGAAACGGGACGTGACGCGGCGGCTCCAGCATCTTCTTTTGAAGGACGGGATTCGTGTCGAGATACTGACTGCGGAAGTGCCGCCGGCCGAGCGCGAGGCTTGGTACGAGCGGCAGCTTCGGAACGGCATGCAGGTCTGCCTGGCTCACCCAAAGTTGTGCAGCGTCGGCCTCGACCTGCTGGACTTCCCGGTGCTGCTGTTCTACGAAACCGGGTACTCGACATACACGCTCCGTCAAGCGAGCAGGCGCAGTTGGAGGATTGGGCAGAAGCGCCCGATTCGCGTTGGATTTCTGACCTACTCAGAGACGGCGCAGGAGTCGTGTCTGCGGCTGATGGGAAAGAAGCTGATGGCGTCGCTGCCGATGGAAGGCAAGCTCCACGCCGATGGGCTTCAATCCATGGACGCGGACGACGACCTGCTTACCGCGATGGCGCGCGATCTTGTCACTCGTCAGGGTGTAGGCGAAGCCGCCGCAGACGTTTGGAAGAATCTGGTGGGTCGACACAGAGGGCCAGTCGAGGTTCTGGACACCGCCTTGCCGGCAGCACTCGAAACGCTGATTGCGGTGCAAGAAACTAACTCGGTGGAAGCTGCGACTTGGATTCGACCGGTGGGACCGGCGGTCCAACTCTCCCTGTTTTGAAGTGCGGTGGCGGCTATTCCTGGAGGTGCCTCATGGCAGCATTGGCAGTGGTGCCGGTTACACCGGAAACGGTTTCCGGCCTTTCGCGGCGATTGGCGGAGTTGCTCGAGCAGAGCGAGTCAGAAGGTGTCCCGGGGCAGCTTCCCGATGCGACACGAGAGCAGGCCACTGGTTTGGTGGAGGCGTTGCGCCGTCGCATCGTTTGTAAGCCAGATCGCGACCATCGCTCGCTCTTCGATCTCGACGACCGGCTGATTGAACTGATGTCGCTTGTCGAGGAGGCCGCGGACGCCGGAGGCGAGATTTCGAATGAGCTGGCCCAAGAGATCGACACATACCTGGAGGCCTACTGGCTCAAGGTGTTTCGCATTGTCGGCTACTGGCGGTGGCAGAAATCGATTGCCGACATCAGTTCCATGGAGGCGGAGAGACTGGCAGCCAGGAAGAAAGCGGCCGAGAATCGGGTGACCAGGCTCAGGGGATTCTTATTCGTCTTCATGATGGCGCGTGGGATCAAGAAGCTGGAAGGGGAGAAGAGCGACATCGGAATGCAGCGAAACAGCACTGCCTCTTTGGTCGTCGACGATCCCTTGCAGATTGCGGAACACTTCTTCGAGCGAAACGTTCGCTTCACCAAGACTGAATTGCAGGAGATCGTCTATCAACTGGCCGAAGGCGAAGTGCGCCGGCGCTTGGAGCTGACACTCAAGGACGGGTGGGAAGTGAACGGCGAAGCCGTCCGCGCCGCGCTGGTGAACCAAGAGGCGATTGCAGGTGCGCGGCTGGTTACTGGCAGCCACGTCCGCGTCCGGTGAAACACTAAAGTATGAAAGAGTTGGAGCACCACGTGCGATGGGCTGGCTATTCTCAAGTAGGAGATTGGATGCATGTTCTCTTCTCCGGTTCATCCTCTTCAGATCGCCGGTGTGATATTCACAGTGGCTCTGCTGGCGCTGGCATGGGCAAGTCGCGGCCGCTTGAATTCTATGGGGTTCGAGTTCCTTCATTGGAACCGGACCAGCGCCCGCGAGAACGCGGAGGCTCTGGGCTTTGGCGCGATCTGCGGTCTTGCGGTCGCACTGCTATCCCAGGCCCTGTACAGAGGCACACCGTTCAAATGGCAGGATGCCTGGATCGGAATCACCCTCGGTCCGCTCATGGAGGAGGCCGTGTTTCGCGGGTACCTGTTCGGCTTGGCGGAGTTGGGCCTTCGAAAACGTGTTCCCCATCCAGGCTGGGTTACGGGTATTGCGATAGCCGCCGTATTTGCGCTCTGTCACCTTCCGAAGGCCGGCATCACGGGTCTCCAGATCGGCGTCATCTTCGTGATGGGCGTCGTCTACGCCTGGCTGAGGATTAAGTCGAATTCGACGACGTCGCCTTTCCTGGCGCACTCAGCGTACAACATCATCATTTTTGCGGCAGCCGCGCTCATCGCGTGAAATAGACTCCAACACACTTTCAGAACCTCGGGAGCCTTCGGGCTCCCCTTTTCGTTTTTCAGGAGAGAGATTCAATGATTCGATCCACAGAAGATTTCCGCAGCCTGCTCAAGGCGGCTCGCCGGGCCGGTACTCCGCTACTTGCCGTCAGGACGGCCGATCCGGCCAGCGCAATGGCTCAAGTTTCGGCAAGCCTCTGTAGCAAAACCGAAGTTCCTGTGTTCGCCTGGGACATCATGGGCGGCATGGCCGCACGCAACAAGGCGGCCAAAGAGGCTACTGCCCACGTGTTCGGCGAGAAGGCCGCGCTTGCCGGGCCAGCGGATGTACTGTTGGCCCTTCACAAGGGCGCTACGGTGAAACAGTTTGCGGACGCCATTGTGTTCTACAACAACCCGCAGCGCATCTGGGAA
>JBBRIK010001095.1:0-2889 GCA_038221045.1 Gemmatales bacterium | reverse complement strand
GGCCCGCCGAAGGGGCCAAGCGAGGAGGAAATGGCCCTCTTCGCCACTGCCGCCGCTCCCCACGTCGCCGAGAAGACGTCGGGATTGGTCTACCGCCGGCTTATGACGAAGAAGCCGCCGAAGGAGCGACCGAGTATGGGGGCGTGATGATTGGCACGGCGGAGAAATCCCTCAGCGAGGCAAGGCCCACAAGGCGACGGCCAGGCTGGAGGAATGCGAGGAGTGAGGCGCGCAGCAGCCCTCTTATTCAGGAGACGGGGATAGAGCAGAAGGCAGATCGTTCGGGTGATTTGACAACCGGGCCGCAGGGCCCTCAACGGAGGTGCAGATGCCTGTGTCACGAGAGAAGGAAACATACAACCTGGTCGATGCTCGCATCGAACTCGACTGGCTGGAGAACCGCCTGCGGGCGCTGTCCTCGAAAGACAGCGAGGCGCGCTTCAGCGCGGTCAAGCAGGTCCGTGGCGTACTCGAACGCTTCCAGATCGACGGCATTGAACAGCTCAAGCACATCGTCGAAGCGATGCTGGCCCGTGAGCGCTGTGCCAACGCCCGTCAGGAGCTGACCTACCTGCTGCAGGCCGTCGGCGGGAAGAAGCCCTTCGCGGACGCCACGCTGCTGGACAACGTGACGATGGACACCCTGCGCAAGTGCATTCGCGATCTGGGAACGCACGAGGTCCGCCGGCCGGAGGATTTCGCCGAGCTGGGTTTGCCCGCGGCGTTTATTGCCGCCGTCAAGCGCAAGCACGACGGCGTCGTCTGGAGCGACGGCAGCATCGGCGGCGTCGGCGTCTCGTCGCTCGACTTCCTGCGCGGCTTGGCCGACCGGCTCGGGGTGGACAGTCGGACGGGGTACATCGGCCGCGGGCGGCAGGTCGAGGCGCTGCGCGAGCGGGTGCTGACAGTTCTCGCCCTGCGGAAGTGAACAGAGATGGTGGCGTGAACTTCCCGGGGCCAGGGAAGGCCCCGTTGGAGCCAGAACAGGCGTTGGCGCGCCCTGCAAGCGCGTCTGCTGGTTCGATTCCGGCTGACTCCGCTGGCTTCCGTCGCCCGGCTCACCCGAGCCGCTGAATCAGCAAGAAAAACCCAGGAACTTGGGCCGCGTCCGCGGTACGTTCCGCCGCGCGCGCCGAGGAGGGAAGCATGAAAGCGATCGTTGTGTTCATCGGGCTCCTCGCCCTGTCGTTCGTCGCGATCTACTTCAGCCTGCGGTACAGCCAGTCCCTCGGACTCGTCTGCGACCCGCTTCAGATGAGTCCGCTGCCGTCGCTCGTGCTGGCGTGCCGCTGCTACGGACTCCTGAAAGGGGGGAAGTGATGGCCGACCGAATCATCCATCGTGAGAGACGTTTCGAGATCGAGGTCGAGGGCGAGGCCGAAGAGATTGCCTTGTTATCGGCTACGGTCCTGAAGCGTGTTCTGCAGCTCCCCGCCGTGAAACAGGCACTGGAGGCGGGTGCGAGTAAAGTTGTCGAGCAGCAAGTGCTGCGCTACCTCGGAGGGAAGTGATGAACGCCGTCAAACTGCTTCTGTTTCTTCTGCTGCTCGGAGGAGGGGGCTACCTCCTATTCAACGAGCTGTTCGGGCCCTTCACGATCGAGGGGATCGAGAAGGAACTCCAGCGACTGGAACAGCAGCACCACAAGTACCTGCAGGGATTCGCGGAGCGGGAGCGGGCCGCGTACAGCGCCACCACGGATTCCTCTCGGACCAACCGTCTTCATTCAAGTCTCGCGCGGGAGAAGGCAGACCGGATCTACCGCTATGAATGGAAGCGTTCTCGCCTCCTCATGCGGCTGGCCACACTCAGGAGCAAACAATGAGCGAGAAGAAGCCCGCCGTCGGGGACGTCATCGGAGGAACCATCGTCCTCGTGGTGATCATCTATTTCTGGCCCTACATATCTGACATTCTGTCCGCGTGCTGGGAAATCTTCTGTGCGATCCCGGAGTGTCTCCGGGGTCACAAGTGAAAGGACGTGTGCGATGAAGATGAGAGCGTCGTATTCCGAGTCCGAGCGGGTCGCACAAGAGTGTCCGCCATGTCCGTGTAGCTGCGGCGGAGGGTCGAACTCAGGAGGATCGAATTCCGAAGACCCAACGGGTGCGATTATCGGATCTATCTTCTGTGCGGGTGTGCTCTTCCTGATGCTCCGGTTTCTCTTTGGGTGAGAGGTTCACCCATGGCCTGATGCCCGAAGCCGCCCTCCAGGCCAACAATCACGGGTTGGAGGTGATTCTGTGTCGTGAGACAGGGCGAGAAACCGCCCTGTCTCAAAGAATAGCAACAACGAGGGCATCTTCCTGCGCGTCGGCATTCTCAAGAGCAAGCGGGGTGCGTGATGGACTTTGAAGAGATCGACGAGTTCCGGTTTCGCTTCAAGATTTCTGCCCCCGCGGAAGCGGTCGGGAAGATCGTCGCTGTAGCAGTCGCGGAGTTGCTGAAAACCCCGCGATCCAGGGTGCGATTCAACAGGGGATCAGTGCGGCGATGGAGAAGACAATTCTCAAAGAACTGGAGGCTCGTGGTGAGTGACAATGTGCAAGCGGAGTTCGAGTGGTCGTCGCGGAAAGTCCGGCGCGGGACGCGAAATCCCCCCGCCTCGTATCAGCCCCCCACCAACCGCGGTCAGGGGTGCATGCTGCTGTTTGCCTTCCTGCTGTCCGTCGTGGTCCTGTTCCTCATCTAAAGGAGACCGTCATGGCTCGCAACGTCGAGTTCGAGGGAGAAATCACCCAGCGTCGGGTCAGGAGGGCGTGTCCGCCCTGTCCGCCGTGTAGCTGCAGTGGTGGAGGTGGGAAACAATCGGGAGGAGAGGCTGCCGGCCTGTTCGGCTGTGCTGTCATTCTCGGGATCATCGGCGGCCTCTGCATGCTGCTGCCCGGTG
>JBBRIK010001094.1:0-2891 GCA_038221045.1 Gemmatales bacterium | reverse complement strand
AGCAGATTCGTCGTCAGTTTCCCCTCTTCGGCGAGTTCGAGTACGACGAGAAGTAACAGCGGCTTGTGCGGCGCCATCGACACCTTGTCGATTTTTAACCGGCTCAGCCTCCCCAACCACTGTTCCGCGATGTCCATGATGCTCTCGAAATCGACGAGTTCTCTTCGGCCATCTCCACGAACCCTTGTCCGGAGCCTTGGCCTCGTCCTGACTGTCCCGCAAACCGTCAATGGGCATCGGGCTCATCAGACGAAGCCATCTCCGCTCCTTCGGGCGGGCGAACCTCGTTGCTCACCGCGATCAGAGATTGGATCAGAGATTGGACTGTGGTCGAACGGAACACCTCGCCCACCAATTTCATGAAGGCGGAATCGGTTGGGGCCTCTCGCTGATTCGCCTCGAGATCACTCGGAAGGAAAGTCAATGGCGGATATTCTGAATCCCGGAGTGCGAATGCCTCCGCTGTCAGGAGCACCGGGTACACCAACTTCACCTCATGAGCAGCGGTCAACAGACGTTCCCGGTAGTAATTCGCGAGCGGAGCGACCAGTTCAAAGTCATGCTCCACGCGGGAATCGCCAAACGAGGTATGAATCTCTGCTTTCAAAATGCCCTTGGTATGCTTTCCGATCAGATCGGCCTGCGCCCGGAGAATCGCCAGAGGCGTCAAGATGTCCACACGAATTTGATCGCCCCAGAGATCCGGAATCGTAACGGCCATGCTTCTTCCCTCCTTCACACGGTTAACTCGAAGAAAAGCGGTAGATGATCCGATGCCTGGGAATACCGAGGGTGTCCGCGGTCCGTGAGCAGGGTCTCCTGGCCGTCATGAGCGACGACTTCCAGCCGCTTCAACTGGTCCATCAAGCCGGGCCGCAGAAGGACTTGATCGAACAGGTGCCACGACGGCGCATCGGGCCGTGAAGTCCCATGATAGTACGTCCCGGCCGGGCCGGGGGTGCGGTCGCCAAACTGTCCCCACATCGGGTTGTAAAAGAAGCGATAGGCCCGTCCGGCCACGATTCGCTCTCCGACTCGCGCTGTTTGCCGGTCCATCGCGGCATTCAGGCACTGGGCGCCGACCAGGCCCAGGTCAAACGGGTCCATGTTGAGATCGCCGACCAGCAACGTCCGCTGATGCCCTACGTCATCCTCGACCTGGGCAATCGTCTCTCTCAACACCGTCGCTTGCTGAGCCTGCGCATCCCGAGTCCAGTTCAGTTGGCTTTGAAAGTGTGTCGCCGCCAGCAGCACCTCGGTCCCTGTCTTCGTGACGAGCCGGCGAATCGTCAGCCTTCCGTCCGCCCTGTCGTTGAACTGATCGACGATCGCTTTTCGCGGCAGTCGTGTTACGAGTTGAATCCTCGCGCTTCGACTCGCGGGATACCTGAACTTGCCGACCTTCGCTTGATTCAGGGCGTCCACGATCTGTGCCGGCTCGAATCCCGATTCCGCAAACAGAAAAACGTCCACGTCAAACGTCGCCGCCATCCGGCTGAGATGTCCGAGCAGGGTGGGAACCCGTGCGGGCCAGCTTTCCTGGTCCCTCCCCATAAGGTTCCAGAACAAGAAGGAGGTCATCCAACGACTCCCGTCCATCGGTGCCGCGAGTGGCGAAGAGCCTGCTCACCTGCCGACCGGCTAATCAACTCGCTTCATTGTCCGGCTTGGCTTCCGATCGGTCAATCTCATAGTTCGACAAGAAAGCCTTCAGACGGTAAGACGGCATCAACCGCCAGGGCAGCGAACTCCGGGTTCAGCCGGGCCGGCCGCGCCAGCCGAACATCGACAGTAGACTTGCCGTCCGCGTCGAGGGCGTCGGCAAGGTGCCTTGCGTTTCTATCATTTTCTGATAGACTTCAACCACAAGGAGGATGAGCAACTGTGTTCTACCAGCGTTCTCTGGCGATCGAGCGGCGTCTGGAACGGGTCATGAACCTGATTCAATCCGGACGACACTCCACCCAATCCCTGGCGGAGACACTCGGGGTTTCTGTCCCGACCGTTTCGCGGTGTCTCGCGGCTCTGCGCGAACGTGGATACAGCATCGAGCCGCACCGGTCGGCGGACGGCTGGTTCTACGCCCTCGGCGAACAATCGCCGGTCGCCTCCGTCGTGCAGGCAAACCACAGCGTCAGCCAGGGTTCGCCCCATGCCTGACAGGGTGCCCTTATGAACTCCGACATCCTCAAGCGGATCATGCGTGCCATCGCTGACGGACCGACTCGGCAAGAAGGAGCAACGACGCCGGGTCCGCAGGGCGCTGAAGTTGCTCGGCAACACGTTGCGCGGGGCGACCGCCTTCCCGCGCGGGTGGGGCGTCTGGCGGAACGATGCCCGGGGCGGGCGATTGGTGTGGGACCGGCCGGTCCTGATCCAGTGCTTCACCAACGAGGAGGCCCTGCGGCAGCAGAGCGGCCCTATCCAGGAGTTCCTGATCAGGCTCGGCACCGACACGAACCAGGGGGCGGTCGGGTTCGTGATCGACCGGAGTTATTACGAAATCGAGTTCCCCCTCAAAGGAGAGTAGCGATGCCGAAGAATCCTCAAGAATTCGCGGATCTCTTCGGAGCGAAACTGGTCGGCGAGGTTCCCGACGTCGGCGCTGGTCCGTTTGGAATGGCGCGGCTGGCCCATCTCATGCACCAGCGCTTGACCCCAAGCCAGGGAGAGCGCCCGGGACGGCCGACGGATTCGATCTGGGAAAGCCGGCCCAAAGTTCCCATGAGCCAGGCGACTCGGCGCCGGCTGGCCGAGATCGCTGAAGCAATGAGCACGCCCCAGAGGCAAGTCAGCCCCATGCAGGTCGCTGCCCAACTCTTGGAGGAGGCAGTCAGCTGCGTGCCGGTGCAGGGGGAAGCCCGCGCCGAGGAAAGCGAGCCGGACCCGGG
>JBBRIK010001093.1:0-2891 GCA_038221045.1 Gemmatales bacterium | reverse complement strand
CATTGGTTTGGTCCGAGGGGGAGGAGGGCGTCGATGGAGGCGTTGAGGCGCCGCACCAGATCGGCGGAGACGGCTTGGCGCAGGACCAGGTAGCCGTTGAGGTCGAAGAGGTAGTCGTCGAGGGGGGTTGGAAGGGGCATTTTTTGGTGGTGATTCAGTTTGAAAGTTTTGGGCAATACCGATGGCGGTACGTCCATGCTGCGAATGCGGCAGCGATAGACGCGGCACCTATTGCATATGCGAACAGCCATCGACACGTCGATGGAATTGGTGTGACTGCGTAACGTTCCCTACCCAAGTAGAGCATGAAGTGATCGTCGATCGTTCCGATTTCCCACTGGCGCACGAGAAAAATGGGGCAATCTCCCGCATGGGCGACAGGGGGCCAGAGCACGAACGCGAGGGTCGCGACGGCCGCCAATCTGAGGACGCTGTTCGGCACACGCATATTCTAATCGACTGAGCCAGTGCTCCTCGATTCCCAAACGTGAACGCCTCTCTGTGCGAGGGAGCGCCCTGCATGGGCGCCAAGAGGATGCTTGAATAAACGAATAAACGTAGTGGTCAAAACGAACCCATTTTTGGCCTCGGAGGTTGGAGGGCGAGAGCCGGTGGCGCGGCAATCGGGAACTGAAGCGGCGTGGCTGATGGAGAGCGGAGTTGCAGAGAAACGTAGTGGGCAGAATGGAGCCAAATTTGGAACCTCGAGGCTAACGCATTATTTGGAGGACGCTCATCTGTGGCTAACAATCGGGCCCATAATCCGGGCGGAAGGTTCGGTTCGACACACATGAGAAGGAGACGAGATGGTTGATCCCAAGTGCCGGCGTCTTGCGGCCCGTGCGGCAGCGCTGGGGATGGGCGGTGTTTTGGCGTTTGGCGCGGTTGCCCTGGCGGGGGAGCCGACGCAGCAGCAATTGCTCGAGCAGATGAAGGTGCTGCAGAGCAAGGTCGAGCGGCTGGAGGCGAAGCAGGAGCAGACCGCGAAGGCGGCCGACACGCGCGAGGTGGATGCGACCGCCGACCGCGTGCTGAAGGACGCCGAGCGGCGCAGCCAGCTTCTCGCGGATGGCGAAGGGTTCACGGCCGGTTACAGCAAGGGCAAGTTCCTGATTCAGAGCGCGGACGGGAACTTCTACTTCCACCCCGGGCTGATCTTTCAAGTCCGCAATGCCGTCAACTTCCGCGACAATGCCAAGAACGGGGGCGACGACTTTCAAGAAGGCTTTGAAATCCGCCGCGCCAAGTTCTCTTTCGACGGCAACGTGTTTACCAAGGACCTGACCTACAAGCTTCAGTGGCAGGACAGCAACAACGGCGGGACCCCGACGCTGGAATGGGGCTACGCGCAGTACGTCTTCGCCCATGACTGGCACGGGGCCGACCTGGGCCTCAAGGCTGGGCAGTTCAAGGACCCTGTGTTCAAGGAAGAAGCGATTACCGGCGACCAGACGCAGCTCATGGTTGAGCGCTCGCTGGCCAACACGCTTGTCGGTGGCATCAGCAGCGGTCCGCTCATTCAGGGCGTCGACCTCGTGGTCGTGGGCAACGACAACCCCCTGCACGCCGACCTGGTCCTGTACGATGGCGCCGCCAGCGGAAACACGGACTTCCAGAATGTCCTGCCCTCCGGTGCGAAAACCAACTTCGGCGTCGCCGCGCGCGTGGATTACAAGTTCTTCGGCGACTGGGGCGACACCACCGTAATGAACGGCAAGGGGAGCAAGCACGACCTGTTGGATGTCGGAGGCGGGGTAGACTTCTCGCAGGCCGACAATTCCGACGCTGTCCGCTGGGACATCGACGCCCAGTACCTGATCGCCGGCCGGTACACGATCTTCGGCGCCATTTACGGCAACAACTTTGATTTCCGCAACCAGACCGGGCCGGGATCCCGCAACGATTACGGCGGGGTCGTGGAAGCCGGCTACTTCCTCAACAGCGCCTGGGAAATCGCCGCCCGCTACTCGATCGTCCGCATCGACAGCGACTTCAAGACGAATGGAGAGGACACGTTTCATGAGATCGGCGTGGGCCTGGCTTGGTTCCTCGGCGAGGGCGGCGCCGCGGGCAATCACGCCAAATTCTCGATCGACCTGAATTACCTTCCGAACGGAACGCCGGCCGCGACGGGTCTGGATTACCTTGCCAGTCCCGGAGACAGTCAGATCGTTCTCCGAACACAATTCCAGTTGTGGCTGTGACCGACCATGCCTGGGTCACTGGGGCACACGCGGCGGCAAGAGCGAGTTAGTGTCGAGCATGCCTAGCGCCGCCACGAGGTTGGCCTGCGCCTGGTCGAAGTGCGCTACGGCCTCGCTGTAGCGCAGGCGAGCGTCGGCGAGCACGCTCTCGGCGTGGAGCACGTCCAAGAGCGTCATCGTGCCAGCGTTCAAGTTGGAGCGGCCCAGGCGCAGTGATTCCGCGGCAAACTCAAGCTGCTCGCGGGCGTTGTCGATCAGCTCGCCTTGCGCACGGCTGTCCTGGGCGCTCTTGATCACCTCGGCCTTCACCCTATCCAACTTCTGCTCGGCGAACAGAAAGGCCTGTTGTTCGAAGGCGCGGGCGGAGCGCATCTCGCCGAAGCTGGAGAGGCCGAGCTTCCAGCCGGCGGAGGCCGTGAAGCGCTCATGGTGGTGCATACCAAACGACTGGTTCGAGCCGTCGATGTTCTGTGCGTGGCCGCTGATGCCTCCGGCTTGGCCGCCGACTTGCAACTGCGGACCGAGAGCACCCCAGGCGGTAGACTCGCGATCTGCCGCCGCGGCGGCGATCAGTGTGCGCACCGAAGCCAGATCATCCCGGTGTTCCAGCGCCAGAGCGAGCAGATCCTGGATTGGCAGGTCGGTGCGGACGAGGGTTGTCTGCTCCAGTTGATTCGCGGCAGGAAC
>JBBRIK010001092.1:0-2891 GCA_038221045.1 Gemmatales bacterium | reverse complement strand
CCTCGGCCGTGACGCGGTTGACAGCCTGGTCCAGATTGCGGCGCACCTCGCCGAGTTGCTTTTCGAGGCGATCGGTCACCTCGGTCTGAAGCTCGTCTTCCTTGCGCTTCGCCTGCTTTTCGAGGTCGGTCTTGGCCTGGTCGCGCAACTGCTCGCGGACCGCCTTGGCGGCGGGGCCAACGTCGTCCCAGGCCCGGCCTTCCTTCTCCTGTTGCAGATCGACTTGCGTGGACGATTCGCTCGAGACCGTGACGGTGCCTGTGCGGGGATCAACGGACACCTTGACGCCGTCTTGCTCCTGAACGAGGTTCTCGCCCTCGCGCCGATAACCGCGCTTCTCGAGTTCCTGCGCCAGTAACTCAGTCATCTCGTCGCAGGGCAGCACTTCGAGGATCTCCAGTTGCGTGGAGACTCGATCGTTGGCCCGAATGACGCGGCGCAGGGTTTCACGAATGGCAATGCGATACGATCGGCTCATGATCAGCCCTCGGTCTGTCGCATGGGGTCCAGGTGTCGAATGATGACCTGGGCGCGCTCGGTGAGGGTGTCGCCCTCGAAGCGTTCCCAGTCGGCCAGCCACAGTTGATTGCCCTGATAGCCCTCGTCGAAGTAGCCGACGGAGCGAGCGTTCCGCGCCCATCCTTGCAGTCGCGGCAACTGTCTCAGAAAAGCCAGCGCGCCGCGATACGTCTCCGCACGATCCGCGAGCCGCTGCGCGTGCTGGCGAAGGCTCTTGATCCACAGTTGCGGCGCGGCGTTGGCCGTCACGAGCCGCGAAGCGGCAACAAGCAGGAATCGTGCCAGGTCGAACCGGCCCGCCGCTTCGATGGCCTTGAGGAAGGCATCGAGTCCTCGCTCCTGCGCCTGGCCGAGATCGCGCATCTGCTGCCAGCCGGTGAGGTTGCCCTTGTCCACTTCCATCTGTACCCAGCGCTCGGCCAGCATCGGCTGAAGAGCCTCAAGGATGTACCCGCCGACGCCGCTAATCCACGCTTTGAAGTCCGGCTGGCTCGTCGGGGCGGCCTTCGCATGTTCGTCGGGGAAGGAGAGCCAGGTGAGACCGTGCGTATCCAGGGGCGGCTTCTTGAGCAGGTTCCCCGCGAGGTCGTGGCCGCGCAGTTGTTCGTAGGCGAAATAGAGCAGCATCAGGTCGCCCAGAGTCGGCTCGGCGACGGGTTGCCAACCTTTCTTGTCTTCGGCCGGCTTCTTCGCGGTGATCCAGACGAGGAAGTCGAGGGTGTTGCGTGAGAAGGTCAACCCGAGTTTCGCGGGCGGTGTTCGTTCCCAGAGCCGGCCCTCGACGGGTTTCTCCTCGCGCATGTGGCGTTCGCGCCGCCAGCCGCCGCTCCGGACGAGGAGCAGAACGGTCCCTTTGCCGAGAGCATCCTGGACGAGGTCGATGGCGTTTCGGCCGAGGCATTTCGGCCGATCGAGTTTCTGTTCCAGCAGAGGCAATGCCTGCTGAATGGGCGCTTGCCGCAGGAAAAAGTGCAGCAGCCGCAGCAGGTTGGCCTCGAACCGCGAAACGCTCTTCATTCTACGCCCCGCATGCCAGTAAACGGCTCAGCATAATCGAACTTTCCATCCTGTCCATGTTAGCAGGGAGTGATTCGTCTTTGTGATTTTATACGGTCGAAGTCGCGCTAGTGCGCTTTTCCGAGCGAGGCTTCGGTCAAGAAGGACACGACAGGCAGAGCAGAGGTTCTCGCCTTCGCGTGCGGGAAGACTACACTGTTGGGATTGATGACCTTGCCGCACCCGGCGCCGCGAGTCAGCAGCGATGGAAGCACGTTCGGAAACGAAGCGTCGAAAGAAGCGTCCGTCGCCCGCCGAGATTGCCGTGATCGGCGAAGTGGACGACTGGGAAGAGGACGTGATCCGCGCCTTGCTGGAGGTGCCGGCGGGAGGCGAGTGCATCCTCTACATCGATTCGACGGGTGGCAGCGTGTACGGTGCGCTGGCCGTGGTGACGCTGCTGCGTCAGCGGAAACTGAAGGCGACGGCGGTCGTACTGGGCGAGTGTTCATCGGCGACGCTGCTTGTTTTCGCCGCCTGCCGGAAGCGGGTGGTGACGTCTCACAGTACGCTGCTGTTTCACAAGATGAAGTGGCAGAGCGAGAAGTGGGTCGATTCGGGCGAGGCGGCCCACTGGGCGCGTCATTTCGAGACGCTGGAGCGAGAGATCGACGATCTACAGATTCGCCTGTTTGGCGGAGCGGAGGCGGAGGTGCGCCGTTGGGTCGCGGGCGGTCATTTCGTGACGGGTCCAGAGATTGTCGCTGCGGGAGTGGCCGAGTTGCTTGTTTTGTGATGAATGCGAAGAGAGGCTGGTTCGATTGCTCTTGCGGGGATGGCGGAGGCGACTACAATTCTGACGAAGAGAGTGCCGACTTAGCTCAGCGGTAGAGCAATGCTTTCGTAAAGCATAGGTCCTGGGTTCAAATCCCAGAGTCGGCTTTTCCCCCTCCCCGCATCTTCTCACCATGTTGGCCGCGCACCCACCTCGCGAACCTTGGGGATTACCACGCCGTCGCTGACGCGGGCCAGGACGATGGGCAAGAGCGTATCGACGGGCTGTACAAGGCGAGGACGGCGAAGGGACGGCGTGATGCTGATACAATCCAGGTAGAAACAGGTTCGGGACGCTGGGCAATTGACCCGCTTGAGTAAGGCTGCCACAGTCCCAACCGATCGTCGTTGTTGAGGAAACGCACCATGACTGGCGCACCACCAATCCACCCACCCTACACACTAGACCTGAAAAAAGCGATGAACTCGGCACCCAAAAGGTCGGAATTCTGAAAAAACTCGAAAACCCTCGGCGTTTCTGGGGTATTTGAAGAGTAGACCGTTTCTTCACTCACTCCAGCGACGAGGGTTTTCAAGTGAAT
>JBBRIK010001091.1:0-2895 GCA_038221045.1 Gemmatales bacterium | reverse complement strand
CCAAATCGAACGCCCCTGAACAGACCGCGCGGATGGGAGAGATCCTGGGAGGATTTTCCGCCTCGGTCAGGGAATGGCTGCAAGGACAATTTCCGAGCTACAGCCAGAACTGGGAACTCGACCGCGTCAGCTATCGTCCGCTGGAAGAGGCCACCCGCCAGCTTCGGCTGCACGCTCGCAACGACCTGCTGCACGTCGATGCCTTTCCGACGAGGCCGACAAACGGCTGGCGCATTCTTCGCGTCTTCGCCAATGTCAACTTCAGCGAGCCGCGCGTGTGGGTCACTTCCGATCCGTTCGCCCGCCTGCTGGAACGCTTCGGTCATGTGGCCGGCCTGCCGGCGCGCGGGTTCACTTTCGGCAAGGTGCTACAGAGACTGCGCGACGTGCCGCAGTTGTTCCGTCCCGGCCGCCGGCCGCGTTCGGAATACGATGCCTTCATGCTTCGCTTCCATCACTTCCTGAAGGCAAACGAGACTTTCCAGGAACAGACGCCGAAGCGGCTGTGGAGCTTTCCTCCGGGATCGGCCTGGCTGGCGATGACCGACGCGACCAGTCACGCGGTGCTGCGCGGGCGGCACGCCCTGGAACACTCCTTTTTCATCGCGCCGGAATCGCTGGAAGTGCCGGACGAGTCGCCGGCCGCGCTGCTGGCCCGACGATGTGGCTTCCCGGTCCTCGCTGCCGCGTGAAAGAGTATATTGACGCCGTTTCGTCTGTCTTGAGGTTAGCCGCGACGCGGAGTCTTCGGAGCGGAGCGTGTGGCGCGTCTAGGAACCACGCGCTCCGCTCCGAGGACTCCGCGTCGCGGCTAACCAGCGAATGCATCTTCCACTTCCCTTCTTGACCGCGATCCCTCCATGCGTCACGATGGGGCCATCCTGGCTCCTGGGTCCTCGCGATGTGGAATGGCGTTACTCAAAGCGCTCGCTCGCTGTGGCACGGTCTGCAAGATCTGCTTCTGCCGCCGTCCTGTCTTTTCTGCGGCTGCCGACTGCAGTCCGGCAGCGACCCCTCTCCTCGCTCCTCGTTCTGTGAGCGCTGCGCCTCCTCCTTGCTCAATGATCCCCATCCTGCCTGTCCGCGCTGCGCAGCCACCATCGGACCCCATACTCTCATCGTGGGCGGATGCAGCCTCTGCCGTGGAGAACGCTTCGCCTTCGAGTCGGCCCACCGGCTCGGTCCCTACGACGGCCGGCTGCGCGAGGTCATCCTCCGCCTCAAACACCGGGGCAATGAAGGACTCGCCGAAGTGATCGGCGAGTTGTGGGGCTGCCACGAACGCGAGTCTCTCCTGGCTCTCGGCGCGAGCGTCATCGTCCCGGTTCCGCTGCACTGGGGGAGGCGTTTTCGCCGTGGCTATAACCAGGGGCTGGCCCTGGCCCGTGGTCTGAGCCGGAGCCTCGGCCTTCCCGTTTGCCCAGCTTACCTCCGCCGCTGGCGGCGCACAGCTCCTCAAACCAGCGTTCCTGCCGCCGATCGCCAAAAGAACGTCCGCGGCGCATTCCGCGCCCGTCCCGGCGCCCCTCTCAAGGGACAGACGGTCCTTCTCGTCGATGACGTGCTAACAACGGGGGCCACCCTGCACGAGGCGGCGTCCGGGCTGCGTCAGGGCGGGGCGGCGCGCGTCGTCGTCGCCATTCTGGCTCGCGCGGGCCTCGACTGAGACGGACAGGTAAACTTTTCCGCTTCCAGCGCACCCATCGAATGCGCCATGGATGGCAAACCGGACGGGAACGACGCCCGAAGCCGCTCGCCCCGGCTCGCCTTTCGTCTCGCTTTCTTTGACAGCCTGCCACTCATGGGGGATAAACATTGTTGAGACCTGCATCGGTGGGACGGCCGAGAAGGTCCTCCCGTATTCCTTCCCTCCTCTCCGGTTCGTCCTGGATGGAACGGAGACCCCAGGTTCGCCACCAAGGGTGATTGGCGTATGTGTCGCAACATCTTCGCAATCGCGTTCGTTCTGGGCCTCGCGGGATCGTCGCAGGCCGCTTCCTGGGCGGAGCAACTCTTCCAGGAAGTGTCCAAGGACTTCGGATCGGTGCCTCGCGGCCCTACCCTGTCGCACTCCTTCCTCGTCAGGAACACGACGAAGGACCCCGTCCACATTGCCGCCCTGCGCGTCTCCTGTGGCTGCGTGACCGCCACGGCCGAGCGCAGTACCTTGCAGCCGGGCGAGGAGACGTACATCGTCGCCCGGATGGACAGCACGCGCTTCGTCGGCGTCAAGAGCGTGACCATCTTCGTTCACTTCGATCGGCCCCACAACGACGAAGTCCGTCTGTGGGTCCGCGCCAATGGACGCGATGACGTGATGATTGCCCCCGAAACTCTCGCCTTCGGCCAGGTGAAGCGCGGAGGCGACCCCACGACGACTGTCCGCGTCACCTTCCAGGGCAATGGGACGGCTCGCATCGTCGGGACATCGGCGGAGAGCAATTATGTTCTGCCGTCTGTTCGCGAACTGTCGCGCGGGCCAAATGAGGCCGTGTACGAAGTGTCGGCCAAGATGCGTTCCGACACCCCGGTCGGAAGATGGTTCACCGACGTCTGGCTCACGCTCGACAACCCGGCCATCCCGCGCGTCCGCGTTCCGCTGACCGTCGAGATCGAATCGGCGCTGAGCGTCAGCCCCCCGCAGGTGGCCCTGGGCGACGTTCGCACCGGCACCGAGGTCGAGCGGCGAGTAATCGTCCGCGGCATCAAGCCGTTCAAGGTGACCGGCATTCGCGGGACCGATGCAATGCTGACGGTCCGCGACAGTGCGGACGCGAGCAAGCCGGTCCACGTTCTGACGATCCGCTACAAGGCTGGCCTGACGGGCGACTTCAAACGCGCTCTCGAAATCCAGACCGATCTCGACGGCAGTTCGATCGACGTTCAGACCAGCGC
>JBBRIK010001090.1:0-2899 GCA_038221045.1 Gemmatales bacterium | reverse complement strand
TGTCCTACGAGGGGACGGTCGTCGTTGTCAGTCACGACCGCTATTTCCTCAATCGCGTCGTCGATTTGCTCATCGCTCTCGATGGGGCCGGCAACACCCAGGTGATCCACGGCAACTACGAGACGTACGAGATGATGCGAGCGCAGCAGGAAGCGGGGCGGCTCGCGGAGAAGACGAAGACAGAGAAGGCAGCGAAGAAAGACGCTCCCCGGCGGCAGGAGAAGCCGGCGAAGAGGAAGAGGCAATATCCGTATCGCAAGGTCGAGGACATCGAGACCGAGATCGCGACGATGGAGGAACTGGTTGCGGACCTCGAACAGCGCATGGCCTCGCCGGAACTCTATCGCGACGGTGACAAGGTCAAGGAGACAACCAAGGCGTTCGAGGAGACGAAAGAACAGTTGCAGCAGCTTTACGCACAATGGGAAGAAGCGGTCGAGTTGAACGGTTAGGACCGCTTGCGACGTGGCGAAAACACCGCCAACTCGCAAGCGGCGCGACTCGAACTGGTCTGGGGCGCATTTCGAGAACAGGTTAGACTTCCTTCCTGCCGATCTCGTTGAGGAGGTCCGTCTCCCAGGAAGGGAAAACCATGTCAACCGCGCCGTCCGTTCCGGTGAACCACTGGCCTGATAACGCCTGCGCCCGAGCGTTTTGGGGACAGCGTGAACTGCCCTCCTATCGCCGGCTGCTGACCGATACTGTCGCCTGGCTCGATCCCAGACCCGGACAGCGCTGGCTCGATCTGGGCTGCGGCGGAGGCCAGTTGAGCCGGGCGCTCTGGGAAAAGAGCGAGGGCAGCCTTGCCGAGGTCGTCGCTCTCGACTGCGCCGCCGCCAATGAAACAGCCATCTCCGGCCTGCGCGAGCGCATGGATCCTCCCGCCGCCGAGGACCAATTCCGCTTCTTTCATGCCGACTTCAGTCATGGACTCAGCGTTTGTGACGACGACACCTACGACGGGGCCGTTTCGGGCCTCGCTCTCCAGTATGCCGAGTCATATGACGCGCGCGGCAATTGCTGGACCCGAGACGCCTACGATCGGCTTCTGTGCGACGTTTGCCGGGTGCTGAAGCCAGGCGGCACCTTCGTGTTCTCGGTCAACGTGCCGGAACCGTCGTGGGCCCGAGTCGCCTTTGCGGGTATTACTGGATTCTTTCGGTCCTCCAATCCGGTGAGGTATCTCAAGAACGCCGCCCTCATGTGGCGCTACGGCGGCTGGCTCAAACAGCAGGCTCGTCTCGGACGCTTCCACTACCTGCCGATCGACTTGGTCCGGAAATCGCTGCGAAACGCGGGGCTGGAACGCATCGAGCATCGGCTCAGCTTCGCGCGTCAGGCGTATCTCATCCGCTGTCGCAAACCAACCTGACTATTCCTCTTCCTCTCGCCCCTAACCTGGGACTCGGGGTTTCTTCTCTTGCTCCCCTCGCCCCTCTCCCCAGGATAGGGGCGAGGGGCTTCCGGAAAGACGCTGCTTGCCGGTAAGCGGCACGGCGTTAGCATTTTTCCTCCTCATTCCCAGTCTCTTGACTGGGAATGAGAACGGCACCCATGACGGAGAATGAGCCGTGAAGTGGAAACGTCGATTGCGCATTGGGTTGGCCGTCTTTGTGGGGCTCCTTGCGGTGCTCCTGATCGGCGGGCATCTCCTCCTGCGCTCCCCCCTGGCGACGCGCAAGGCGGAGACCATGCTGCGCGAGACGCTCGGCGCTGACGCCAGCATCGGTCATGTCGCCGTCGGCATGTTCGGCTCCAGCGAAGTCAGCAACATCGAGTTGCGCGAACCGAACGCCACAGAACCCTGGCTGAAGCTCGATCATGTTTCCGCCGACGTCTCCTTGCTCGATCTGCTCAACAGCGCCTTCGGCGACAAGCAGGTCAAGGTGCGCGGCGCTCACGCCAAACTTCACTTTGATAGCAACAACCGTCTGCTCACCGTCCTGCCGCAACCCACAAGCACGACGGCCAGCGCGAAGTTGCCGGTCGTCGATCTCGAAGACAGCGAAGTAACCCTGGAGCAGGACGGTCATCCGTCGCTGGCCATCGCGGGCCTCACGGGAAAGCTGACGCAAGTGGGAGAGAAGTGGAACTTCAAGGGCGACGTGAAGGACAAGGAATGGGGCGATTGGGACGTTCAGGCCACCTATGAACCGGCCACGGGAAGCGCCATGCTGAAACTGCATGGCGACCGGGTCGCCCTGTCGCGGAAGCGGCTGCGCAGTCTGCCTTTCGTGCTGCCCGAAATCTGGGACCAGGTTGAGGGCGAGGGGCCCGCCAAGGTTGTCATGACCTTCCGCCTCGGGGCGAAGGGCTTCAGTTATCGCGTCGAATTGGATCCGCTCGAAGCCCGCCTCTTCGTCCATCGTGCCGGGCTTGATGCAACCCATTCGACGGGAAGCATGGTCGCCGAGGATGGCCTGGTGACGCTGCGCAATTTGCACGGACAGAGCGCCGGCGGCGAAGTTGAGGGCAATGGCGACCTCGATTTCCGCACCACTCCGTGGAAGCTGGACATCCGCGCAACGGCTCGGCGAGTCGATCTGGAACCCTTCACGCAGACCTGGGGACTGCCCGAGCAGATTCGCAGGATCAAGGGCAAACTGAGCGGGTCCGTAAAGTTGCTCCTGACCCTCGAAGAACAGTTGAAGATCGACGGCACGGGCGAGGGCAAGATCGACGATGCCATCCTCCTCGGTGAGAAGACCGATGGGCCGATCAAGCTGCGTCTGCGCTATCTCGATGGCAAGCCGCAGTTTTCGGAGATCTCGTTCCGCATGCCTCGGCTATCCTCCGCGTTTGCTCTCCTGTCGATCTTCGCTCCCGCTGAAGAGAAGCCAGCGGAAAAGCCACCGCCCGAAGCACCGCGTGAAGACCTCATCAAGACGCTTCTGAGCTA
>JBBRIK010001089.1:0-2903 GCA_038221045.1 Gemmatales bacterium | reverse complement strand
GGAAGAAAGATCCAGCGGCATTGAGAGAGGTGTTGGGTTGGACGGAGTTGGACGAAGTACGTCTCTGCCGCAAGATCCCGGTCGATAAGCGGCACAATGCGAAGATCGACTATCCGGCGCTATATGAGATGCTGGATCGGGGATGACTCGTCTTGTTGAATCGCCGCCCTCTCAGAGACGCCGGTGGGAGTCGAACCCACTTCTCGCTGCTTTGCAGGCAGCCGCCGGGCCATCCGGCTCCAGCGTCACAAACCGAAAGTGTCCTCGCCAGGAATCGAACCTGGTCCACGACCTTCGCAGGGTCGGATGCGATCCGGCACACTCCAAGGACATTGATCGAGTATCCCGGCCCGGACTCGAACCGGGACTGGAGACTTAGGAGGTCCCCGTGCTGTCCATTACACCACCAGGATAAGAGCCGACGGCTGGTGTCGCACCAGCATGATCCGACTTACGAGATCGGCGCCTTTCTGCCTCGAGCCACGTCGGCCTTTCAACAGTGATCCCGGGTGGACTCGAACCACCGCTCTTTCCCATGTCAAGGGAACGTCGTAGCCACTGGACCACGGGATCAGCAAGCACCCTGTACGGGAATCGAACCCGTCTCCTCCGCTGGACAGGCGGACGTCCTCGCCGCTGAACGAACAGGGTGTAAATGCAGTCGGTCAAGCAGGAATCGAACCTGCACCCTTCCCGATATCAGCGGGATGCTCCGCCTGTTGAGCTTTTGACCGATGTCGTCGAGTGGTCCAGGAGGGACTCGAACCCTCACGCCCAGGGGGCACGGCTTCTGAGACCGCTGTGTTTGCCAGTTACACCACTGGGCCAATCAAGCCCCGGGAGGTGGAATCGAACCACCATTTTCCGGTTCAGAGCCGGATGTTGGGCCATTCAACTATCCCGGAGTATCGCTCCGCCCTTGTGTACGCCGCGGAGCGCGAATTGTTTCAGAGTGTCCTGCGGGAGTTGAACCCGCGTATTCGAGCTGGCGACCCGGTGCCTCACCTCTTCGGCCAAGGACACAAAAAAAGCCAGGAGTCCTTCGGGGACACATGGCTTTCACTTGCTTCGCAAGGAAAGATCGCGTGTCACCCGGTCCCCTGATCCAGCAGGCGGACGATACCCTGCTGACGGCCGCAACGGCAGACGTCTTGCGTCAGTCGAATCAGGCTCGTCAGGGTGCGGATCATGGGGTTCTCGTGATGGATGTCATCGTTGCCAACGAAAATAGGACGCTGCTCTGCGGCAATTGGTTCGCGAAAAATCGAGTGATTGAGGGAAACAGTAGGTCCGGCGAGCCGAGCCGGACCTGTACTGCGATGTCGCTCCCTGTGCGCCTTTGTCGGTGAATCCAGCGAGTCGCATCGCAGTATTCTGCGGTGCCGCTCGGCTCGCGGCACCTACCCGCGTCGAATCGTCGGCGGTAGGTCCGGCGAGCCGAGCCGGACTCTTCTACCGTGCCGCTCGGCTCGCGGCACCTACCGTTTCTCGAAACAGTGCGGGGAATGTCTCGCGATGATCGCCCTGGATGTAGAAGCTCTCGCCGCCATCCGCGACCGTGCGAACCAGGATGGTCTTCCAGGGCCGATAGTAGTAGCGCGGATCGGTCTTCGGTGCCTGCTTGCGATGATCGGTGTCGAGCGGCACCAGATCGAACACCCCCGTCGTGAACTGCTTGATCGTTCGGCCTTCCTGACGCGCCACGTTACGGGCCATCGAGAGAGCTTTCAGGTAGACCTCCGGCCCCATCACCGCCGAGCCGAAGTTGAGCATCACGCCGCCTTCGAGTTTCGTCACCGTCTCGGTGTAGACCAGGAAATCGCGATAGCTCGTCCGTCCCAGGGCGGCCCCATCGCAGTTGGGATGCTCGTGAATGATGTCGTGGCCGATGCCAATGTGGACCGTCACCGGCACGCCGAGACGGACGCCGGCCGCCAGAACACTGACGTCCTTGTGAGGGAAATCGCCTTCGAGGATCGTTCGTCCGAGCGCCTCGCCCAGCCCGATGTCGGCTGAAGCGGTGTTGATGACGTCGTTCATCCGGCCCGTTTCGCGCCACAGGCCAAACTCGCCGGTCTGGATGTAACGCGCGACACTCTCCGTCGTGGCGCCGATCAGGGCGAGTTCCCAGTCGTGGATCGGTCCCGCGCCGTTCATCGCGACATGAGTAATCAGCCCGCGTTCCATCAGGTCGATGAGATGACGCTGCACTCCGGCGCGCAGGACGTGAGCGCCCATCATAAGGATGCGTGCAGCCCCGCTCGAACGGGCCTCGACCAGCCGGCGGCCCAGGAGCGGCAACGCTTCATGAGTGAAAGATGCCGGCGCAGTCAGCGGCAGGAGCGCCGACAGATCGAGATCGTGCCGCCGCTCGGCCAGCGGTTTGACGAGCAGACGCGAGCGGTCGAAAACGGGGAACGGCATGGGTCGCTCACTTCTCTTCCGTTTCACTCGCAACCTCGACGACTTCCTCAGCCTCGCGCGCCAGCCGCGCCAGTACCGCAAGCTTGTCGCCGTCGCGAAGGTCCATGACGCGCACCCCCTGCGTGTTGCGCCCCGTGATGCGGACCTCATCGACGTGCGTTCGATTCACCATGCCGTTCGCCGAGATCAGCATGATGTCGTCTTCCTCGCCCACGGCGGCCACGGCGACGACCTTGCCGTTGCGTTCTGAAGTGCGGATGTCGCGGATGCCCTTGCCCCCGCGGCGCTGCTTGCGATACGTCCGCACCAGCTTCTCGACGCTCGCCTCATCCTCACTCGTTGGCTCGCCGGCCGGCTCTTCGACTGCCTCGTCTTCCCCGTCCACGACCTCGACAGCCTGGTTGGGGCCGAAGGGCGTTCGCTTGCCGTAACCCTTCTCGCACACCGTCAGCAGATAGCCGTTGGGATCGGTCACCACC
>JBBRIK010001088.1:0-2904 GCA_038221045.1 Gemmatales bacterium | reverse complement strand
GAATTCCGCGGCATGTATCGGCCCATCGCCACGCGCGTTCCAGGCATCCGGATCACTCAGCGGTTTCCGCGCCAGGCTCGTGTGATGGATCGCCTCTCCATCGTCCGTTCGGTGAACCATCAGAACGCGATCCACGCTCCCTCGGCTCACTGGATGCAAACCGGCTATTTCGGACCCACGCTGGCCCGCAACGCGCCGCAGAAGCCATCGTTCGGCTCGGTCATCGCCCGCAGCCGCGGTGCTGGCCAGTCCCACATGCCTCCCTATGTAGCCATCCCCAAGGCAGAAGCCTTTGGCTATCAAGGTGCGGTCTATCTCGGGGCCGCCCATAACCCGTTTGAGGTGGGGGCCGACCCCAATGCTCCCGGCTTCCGCGTGCCGAACCTGGCTCTACCGGGAGAGTTGGCCCTCAAGAGCGTTCGGAGCCGCAGCGAACTGCTCCGCGAGTTCGACACGCTTCGCCGCGACGTGGACGCCACAGGCACCCTCGAAGGACTGAATAGCTTCAAGGCCCAGGCGCTCGAAATGGTGACCGGCGACCGGGTGCGCAACGCCTTCGACCTGAGCAGGGAGGACCCCCGGCTGCGCGACCGCTATGGCCGGCACCTCTATGGCCAGGGCGCTCTCCTGGCGCGGCGGCTGGTCGAGGCGGGGACCACCTGCGTCACTATCAACACCGGCTACTGGGACCATCACGACAACATCGAGAAGGGTCTGGAAGAGCATCTACCGCCCCTCGATGCGGCCATCGGGGCGCTGGTCGAAGACCTCGACGATCGGGGCATGTTGAACGATGTGATCCTCTATTGCGCGGGTGAGTTTGGACGCACCCCTCTCATCAATGGCCACGCGGGCCGCGACCACTGGTCCAACTGCTTTTCGGTGCTGATTGGCGGCGGGGGACTGAAAGGCGGCCAGGTAGTCGGGGCGAGTGAGCCGCGCGGCGGCAAGGTCAGCGAGCGTCCGGTCTCCCCGAGCGATTTGCTGGCCACGCTGTATCAGGCGCTCGGTATCCCTCTGAACACCCACTACGACGATGCCTCGGGTCGACCGGTCAGCATCACCGGCACGGGCAAGCCGATCCATGAATTGCTGTAGTGTTCGAGTTTGTTCCAGAAGATGGATGTGCGGGCGAGGCAGTCGCGGCAACCCGTGGAGACTTGACAGTTCCCTTCGCATCGGGTTTTCTAGATTAACAGCAGTCGCTCCCGAACCCGTGTCCGCGCTGGGGGACCGCCGTGATCTCGTTCCACTGCAACTCCTGCGGAAAAGAACTCCGCGTCAAGGATGAGTTCGCCGGCCGCGAAGGGAAGTGTCCCATGTGCGGCCGTACCATGCTCATTCCCGGCAGGGATTCGCCGCGCGAACCGGAACTCGAGATCCTCGAACCGATCGCGGAAGCCATCCCAGACGAGCCGGCCCCCGCGCCGCGCCGTTCTCGCGGCAACGATGAGGAAGCGCCGCGCCGCATGGCTCCGCAGAAAGAGAGCGAGGAAAACGAGGAAATCCTCAATCACGGCGGCACCGCGCTGGCCGCCAAGGACGATTTCTTCTCCACTCCGCCCGAGGAGATCGGCGACGTCGTCAGCGCCCACACGTCGCTTCGCAAGGACGTTCAGCCGATGACGCCCGGCACGCGCCTGGGCGGTGCCATCGTGGCCGGCGTCGTCGGTCTGGTGCTGGGCATCGTCATCGCCCTGGCGATCAAAAACGCCTTCTTCCAGATCATCCTGCCGCTGAGCTTGGGTGGCTTGGGCCTGGGCATCGTCCTGCTGGCGACGGGCTTCAAGCACACCTGCACCTATGTCGGACGCGACGGCGTGGCGCGCTTCACCTGTCGGGGTGCGCGCGAGCAGGTCTCCGGCGACGTGTTCTGCTTCAAGGACGCCAGCGAACTGCGAACCTCGCAGACTCGCCATTACACCAACGGCGTCTATCAGGGCACGCACTACAACTTCAGTTGGACTGACGTTGGCGGGCGCGTGCGATTCGTCATCGGCGGCCAGCATCGCAGTGAGGCGGGGACGCCCCCGGCGAAGGACCAGTATCACTTCGCGACGGCAGCCGAACGAGCCTGGACGATCTACCTGTTGGGTCAGGTGTCCGCCCAGTTGAAGATGGCCAGCACGATCTTTTTCGGCCTGGGAGGCAAGAACTGGGTCAAACTGGGGGAGCGCTTCATCAGTCTGCACATGAACGGCGTGACGACCGAGTGCGACGCGGACGAGATCGCGGAGGTGCGCATTTTTCAGGGCATGGTCGAGGTTCGCCGCAAGGACGCCCAAAAGGGCTGGTTCTCCTCGACAGGCATCTTCAAATTCCCCTACGGCAGCCTGGGGAACGCCCAGCTGTTCCTCATCCTGATGGACAAGGTTGTGGAAGTGCCGATCAATTAGTCCAATGTCCAATGTCAACTGTCAACTATCCATTGAGAAGAGGTGCGACCCGAGTGCGAGCGTCGGGTCCTTCCGGCAAAGGACAGTTGACAGTTGACATTGAATCACGAATTCTCCCGCTTCTCATCGACCATCGTCTGGATGCGCTCGGCGAGGAGGGCGACGTCAAAGGGCTTCTTGAACGCCTCGTTGAAGCCGAAATTCGACAGACCTTCCGGCGATGCCTCATCCTCGCTGGCGAGGGCGATAATCATCGTTTGCTCGAACTGCGGAATCCGTCGCATGTTCTGAGCGATCTGCAGGGCCTCGCTGCGGCCCATCGACAGATCGATGACGATCGTGTCGGGGTGGAAACTGTGGGCGGCAGTGCCGGCCTCGAAGCCGCTCGTCGCCACCTCGTACTTGTAGTCGTCATCCTCGGGAAGCAACTCCTTCATCCGATCGATGAAGAGGCCCTCTCCCCCGATGATGAGGATCTTGTGCAGACTCTCCTCTTCGAGGTTGCCCA
>JBBRIK010001087.1:0-2908 GCA_038221045.1 Gemmatales bacterium | reverse complement strand
CTTCCGGAAAATGCTGCTGTGGTTGCAACACTACGCGGAAGAGCGGCTGGGTATCAGAGAGGAAACCTACGCGGAACGTCCTGCCTGGGGCTAACTTACAGCAACCGACTCAAACGGACCAAAACGGAATCTACTGAGTCTGGGTACGCCTTCCAGTCGCCCTCGACGCGGGTCTCGGCGAAAGCCCCGGGAATGGTGAGCGACCAGCGGCCCTCAAGATCGAAACGCACCGCCTAACGGCGATAACCAATCGGCGGTCCGCCCGAGAACTCCGCGCCGCGCTGGCGCACGATCTCTTCACCGTCCTCGTCGCCTTCCTCCAACTCGACGTCCTCCGCCTCAAGCTGCTCCAGCAGTTCCAGCCGCCCGAGCCACTCCTTCGGCTCCGGATCCTTGCCGCCCCTGGCCGGCTTGTACCGCCCCATCAGCGAGAAGCCCACACCCATGAGTCACCTCGATCAGGTGGGTTATCCGCGATGTCACGTCAACTGTTGTCTCGTTCCAAACTCAAGATACCGCAGATAGAGCCGCTCCGCCAATTCCCGGAGATAATCGTTGCCCTTTGGCCCGCCTTCGAGTCGTTGCACCCAGCAGGCCGGGATCGCCGCAAGCCCGAGGTGGGCTCCGCTCAGCGCGCCTGCCATTGCTGCCAGCGTGTCCGTATCGTCTCCGAGTGCAATGGCTTTTGCAACCGTATCCTCGTACGACTCTGGGGTGGTCGTGAAGCAGGCAATCGCCGTCATGACCGAACGATGGGCCGGAAGACTGTTCCCCAGGAACCCGAGAGAATGCTGGCGTCTCATCTTCCGTGCCGCGCGAACCTGCCACTGAAACTCTTCTGACTGGCAGTGTTCCTCCAGCGCGCGATAGAACCGGCCGCGCTTCAGCGGCGGCCCCTGCGCGGCCAGGGCCACGGCCAGTGCGAGGAGTTGCGCCCCTTCGATCCCCAACGGATGACGATGTGTCGGCAGGGCCGATTCGCGCGCCTGCTGGGCCACTTTGGCGAGATCGTGACAGAACAGAAGGCCGACCGGGGCAACCCGCATCGCAGCGCCATTCCCAAAGGAACCGCCAGGGAAGACCGTCTCCGCCAGATGTTGCCAATCGCCCCCCTCGGCAATGCACTCCAGGATCTGCCGTGCTCCCGTCCCGTAGCCACGTTCGGGTTCATAGTTCGCGGCGAATCGCTGGGCGAGAGCCTCTTGTTGAATCTCTCCATGCGTGGCAAGTGTTTCCGCAACGCCGATCATCATCTGAGTGTCGTCGGTGTAGCGGAGGACTTCGGTGGATGGTTGGGCGAGCAATTCATGCACTGGCCCTTCCGTCCAGTAGATGAAGTCGGCAGGGAGTCCCTCAAATGGAGCGCCGAGAGCATCCCCGACAGCCTCACCCAGGAGGCAGCCGAGAAATCGATCTGCTGGGATGAGTTGCGACATGCGTGTGCCTGTGAGAGTTTCAACTCGAGCAGAACCCAAGGTCACACCAGCGAGAAATCACCCTGGCAGCGAGCCGGTACACGACCCGTACCACTAACCCCGTTCAGAGAAAATGGCCGGTTCGACCTTATCTCGCCTGTCCCTCACTAAACTCCACTTGCGCCCGCTCACACCACGCAGCATCGACCGCCCGCAGCTGTTCCAGATACGGTCGCGCCTCTTCGGTGTAGCCCAGCCCGTGATATAGTTCCGCCAGTTCGTACCAGGCTCGCCCGTCTCCTGGCCGCAGTCGTGCCGCCGCCTCCAGCGACTCGCGCGCCCGTGTGACGTCCCACTGGAAGCGTCGGCGTCGTGGGGCCAGGTGTCCCTCCCGCTCTGCCTCGGGTAGCGATTCCGTTGCTCCATGAATCGCCCGCAATGCTGCCTGTGCGGCATGAGCGGCCTGGCACAGCGCCAGCCCCTTGTACAGCTTCGCGTCATAGTAGTCGGGACGGCATACCAGCGCCTCGTAGAACGCCCTCGTCGATTCCTGGTGCCTCTCGTCCTCCCAGCGCACCGTCCCGCCGCCTTGCTCCGTCCGGAAATCTCCCAGCACCAGCCCGCGCAGGTACCATGCCTCGGCGCAGTCGGGGGAGCGCGCCACAAGGTCGGCCGTTGCCTGCACAGCGGTCTCGTCCCCGGCCAGCCGCAGGGCGTCAGCGCTCCGCAAAGTCGCGGCGAGAACGGCGTCGGCCACTCCGAACGCCAGCGCCGGCGGACCGGGCAGCGCCCAACTCATCGTAGCTGACTGGAAGCAGCTACTGTCCAACGGCGTCCGCGAGCCGCACTCTGCCAGCCCGTCGCGGGAGTTCTTCAGGAACTGCTCAATCAGACCGTTGCCGGCGAGTTCCGCCGCCTCCAGGTCGCCAGCGGCCTCCATCTCCTCGGCCCGAGCGCGGAGTCGTTGGCATAGCATCGCAGCGCGGGGCGACGGTCCCTGGGGGAGCAAAGCGTCCAGTTCCGCCCAGAGGGCGGCCCGTTCGGGGTCGTGTGGTTCGCTGCTCATGGGCCGCATCCTGGTCTCACGGCTTCCTGGGGTCGATCTCTGCCAGCCCAACGAATGTCCTTCCCTCGCTGACTGCGGTCTCGACCAGCCGGACCCAGGCCAGCGGATCGGTCGCATCCTCGGGGCTGCCGTACTGCGGGATGACGATGTACGCCGACTCCAGCCCCAGGGCTCGCGCGGATTCTCGGTGGTGTGGGCTGTCGTCCACGAGGAAGTCCGCTCGGATTTGTCGGACATCTTTTCCACCGCGCTGCCACTTCGTCCCACGAGTAGCTTTCGGCAAACCAGTCGCCAAGCCCAAACGACAGCGCCTTGTCCACATATCGCCGACTGCTGACCGACCAGAGACAGAGTACGAATTGTGCTTGGAGTTGGGCGAGTAACTCAAGGCAACCGGGACGCACCTGCCAGCCCACCATTGTGGCGC
>JBBRIK010001086.1:0-2908 GCA_038221045.1 Gemmatales bacterium | reverse complement strand
CGCCTGAGTTTGCTCTTCGCCAAGTACGTCACCGTCCTGGCGGTTGCCGTGCTGACGGCCGTCGTGAACCTCGTGACGATGACGCTGACGCTCCAGGTCAGCGGCCTGGGCGAGTTGGTCTTCGGCAAATCCGGGCTGCCTCTGCTGGCCGTCGTGCAGGTGTTGGGGTTGCTGCTCCTGTTCGCGTCCTTCTTCTCGGCGGTGCTGCTCATCGTCACCTGTTTCGCGCGCAGTTTCAAGGAAGCACAGGCCTATCTCATTCCGCTGATGCTGGTGTCGATGACCCCGGGCATGCTCAGCCTGCTGCCGGGATTGAAGCTGGAAGGCTCATTGAGCGTGGTGCCGTTGCTGAACATCGTGCTGCTGACGCGCGACGTCCTGGAAGGGACGGCGACTCTGGCAACAAGCCTACTCGTCGTGACGGCCACGATCATCTACGCCCTGGCGGCCATCGCTCTGGCCGCGCGCATCTTCGGAGCGGAGGCGGTCTTGTACAGCGAGCAGGGAGGATGGTCCGACCTCTTTCGCCGTCCTTCCGTCTCGCGTTCGGCCCCGATCCTGTCGGCCGCGCTGTTCTGTCTGGCCATCATGTTTCCGATTTCGTTCGTCCTCATCGCCCTGCTGGGCCAACTGGCTCGCGCCGATCTCCTCGTCGAGATGTTGAGCAACGCGGCGGGCAATCTTCTTCTGTTTCTGGGCGTGCCGTCGCTGTTCGTTTGGATGGGCAGAGTTCGGCCGCGCGAAGGGTTTCGGCTCGAACGCTTCGCGGTCCCATTCTGGGGAGCGGCTCTCATGCTGGGGATGAGTCTTTGGCCCTTCGCCGATGGGATTCAGCGCGGGCTGCGCTGGCTGGGCGTGGCGACTCTGAGCGATGAACTGCTCGACTCGGCTCAGGAGACTGTTGCGTCCTGGCGGCGGGCCTCTCCTCTGGTGATCGTCCTGGGACGAGGTGTGATCCCGGCGATATGCGAGGAGCTATTCTTCCGAGGCTTCCTGCTCGGAGCGCTGCTGCTGGCGATGCGTCCCCGCAGTGCGATCCTTGCCTCGGCGGCCCTGTTCGGCCTGTTCCATCTCGTCGATCAGCAGGTCGTCGCCGTCGAGCGAGCCGTCACCAGTGCGCTGCTCGGCGGCGTGCTGGGCTGGCTGGCCTGGCGCAGCGGCAGCGTCGTCCCTGGCATGATCCTGCATGCAACGCACAACAGTTGTTTGCTGTTGCTGCTCTACTACGAACCCGGCTGGTTGGGGTCGGGCAAAGAGCCTCTGCCGATATGGTTGCTGCTCGCCGCTGCCGGAGGAGTGGCGCTGGCAGTCGTCTGGCCGCGCTTTGCCGGGCGAGGGAAGCCTCACGACGTTGGCTAGCCGAGGCGCGTTCTTGCCGCTTGCGGCTTAGCGGTCTTCTCCCCGCTGCGCCGCAAGCGGCAAGAACGCGAGGCGGCGGTGACAGGGAGGCACGGATCGATTAGCGAGACTTCGCGGAAGCGTTGCGCTTCGCGGAGTCGAGGGAAAGGATGCCATGAGCCGCGACAAGATCACCGAAACCGTGCTGGATGCCATCAAGCAAGCCCTGAGCATCCCCGCTGAACAGCGACTCTTCAAAAGCGGCAAACTGGAGGGTCTGTTCCCCTCGCGCACCGGCCTCAACGCCGATGCCGCCGCCCTGGCCCTGCGCGAGGGATTGCTAGAAGTCGTGCGGAACGAGACGCGCGGCAAGACGGTCTTCGAGTGGGTGCGGCCGACGCCTCGCTGTATCGAATATCTGCACGAACACGAATCGCCGCTGGCCGTGCTGGAGGATTTGCGCGACCTGTTGAAGGTGAACCGGGAGGCAGTGCCGGCGTGGGTGACGGAGATGAGGCAAGGTCTGTGCGGACTGGCGGACGGGCTGGAGAAGCAGGCCGGCGCGTGGATGGAGAAGCTCGAACGTCTGAGCGTGCGTGTCGAGCAGACGCTGGCCCGGCTGGAGAAGATGAAACCCGCCCTGCCCGACGAGGTGCTGGCCCAGGTGCCGTGGGCGCCGGCGGCGCTGAACTATCTCGATCATCGTCAGGAAAGCGGCGCGAGTGGGCCTTGCGTACTGCCCGAACTATTCGAGGCACTGCGAGGAGAGCAGCCGGAGTTGTCGGTGTCGGCCTTTCACGAGGGCTTGCGGCACCTGCAAGAGCGGCGTGCCTTGCGGCTGCTGCCGGCGGACGAGCCGGCGGACTGTGCGCAGCCTGAGTTCGCGCTGTTCGACGGCGAACGGCTGCTCTATCGCGTCGCGGTCTGACTCCCTGGCTCATCTGGCGAGCGTTTTCATAGAATTGCGCCATGGCAGAACGCTTCAAAGTTCGCGTGACCAAGGACCATCTGGTCTTCTGTTCGGGACACTTCATCAGCTACGAGGGCGACAAGTGCGAGCGGCTTCACGGCCACAACTATCGCACCGCTGTCGAGGTCGAGGGCGTTCTCGATAGCAACTTTTACGTCTTCGACTTCATCGCCCTCAAACGTGAAACGCGCACGCTCACCGAGGAACTCGACCATCGCATGATGCTGCCGACGAGGAACGCCCTAATCCTCGTCGAGCCGTCGTCGCGTGGCGTTCAGGTGAAGTATCGCGAGCGCGAATGGCTCTTCCCGGCCGGCGATTGCGTGCTGCTGCCCATCGAGAACACGACGGCGGAACTGCTGGCTCGCTACATCGGTCAGCGTCTGCTCGACGTGTTGCGGGAACGGCATCGATTCACACCGGAAGTGCTGCGCGTCGAGGTTGAAGAGAGTCCCGGACAGTCGGCCACCTACGAATGGCGTCCCTGATCCTCGACGTCCTCGCGCATCAGTCGCCCGTCATGCAAGGCTGACGCGACAAGGACCGCACTCACTCCACACGCTCGCAATCGCCTCAAATCATCGACCCCGCGAACTCCCC
>JBBRIK010001085.1:0-2909 GCA_038221045.1 Gemmatales bacterium | reverse complement strand
CCATCGCGCCGCCGTTAGCCGCGGAACTGCTTCACCTGCCGGACAAGCCGGCAGGGGTCGAGGGGGAGGCGGTGCAAGTATGTTGGGTTAGCCTCCGAACTCCTTCACCTGCCGGACGAGGCGGCCGGGGTCTACAAGCTCGACGACCCCAGCCCGCTTGTCCGGCAGGTGAAGCAGTTCGTCGGCTAGACTGAAGCAGTTCGTCGGCTGAAATTGCCCTTATTGCAAGGAGCTATTCAGACCGAGAAGAACTCCTTGATCCGATGCAACAGCCGATTGCAATGCTCGGCCACGACATGAGGCGGCGGCGGTCCCTTCTCCGAGAGCCTGGCATTCAGGTTCGCCTCCCGCTGAGCGATCATCTTCGAGACCTGCTCCGCCACTTCCGGCGCGGACGTGAACACCTCCGCGAGCGCCGCCTTGCCGATCACCAGCACCTCGCACTCCTGGAGCGCTCGCACAGTTGCCCGTCGTGGCTCGCCCGTCATCGCGGCCATTTCGCCGAAGAAGTTGCCCGGCCCCATCCGGTCCAGCTCCAGAGGCTCCTCCTCCGGCTGATCGACCAGCACGGCCACCTCCCCCGCCTCCAGGATGAAGAGTTCGTCGCCGACGTCGCCCTGGCGAATGATGATCTCCTGAGCGGCGTAGAGACGCGTCCTCACCCGCGCGGCCAGCCGCCGGCGCGTGGCGGGGTCGAGATGGTCGAAGAAGTCCACGCAGGCCAGCGCTCGCTGCCGGTGGGCGATGCGCTCTTTCTTCCGGCGCGTCATGGTTCGCTTGCCGAGCTTCTGGACGCGGACGGCTCGCGACGGCACGGGAATGTCGATGCCGTGCCGGCTCAGGGCGTACCAGATGCGGTCGCGCACGCCCGACTCGGCCTTGCCCTTATCGGGGAACGTGGCCACATAGATGCGCACGCAGAGCTGCACGCCGCGTTCCTCGAAGGCCGTCGTCACGACCGACGGTGCCGGAGTCTTCAGCACTGCCGGCACTCCTTCGAGGGCCGCCAGGATGATCTCCTTGGCCCGCTGAGGCCGCACTCGGTAGGGGACATGGACGTAGATCACGCGGCGGATCGGCGCCTCGGGCCGGCTGAAGTTGACGATGGGGGCCTGGGCCAACAGGGCGTTCGGAACGATGATCTCGACGCGATCCAGCGTCACCACGCGGGTCGCGCGCCAGTTGATCTCCGCCACCTGTCCGGCCTGCGAACTGTCCTGGTTGAACTGAATCCAGTCGCCGACCTCGAAAGGCCGTTGCGCCTGGATGGCCAGGCCGGCGAACAGGTTGCCGAGCGTGTCGCGCAGTGACAGGCCGATGACTGCCGTCAGCAGGGCCGAGCCGGCGAACAACTCGGTCGGCTGGACGCCGGCCGCACTGAGGCTGATGAGGAAGGCGATCAGGTAGACGACGCTGTGGACGATGTCGATGAAGATCTTCGGCAACGGCCGCAGGACCGCCTGGCTGAGCCGCGATTGCGTCAGCAAGAGGAAGATGCTCAGGCCGATGCACGACAGCAGCAGGAAAAGAGCGAGGAATTTCAGCGTGACGCGGACGGCGCTATCGTGAGGAAACAGCAGCCGAAGAGCCAGCAGCAACAGATGCAGGACCATGTACGTCAAGGCCCAGCGGATCTTGCGTCGCGGAGGCCCCGTCAGAAAGATCAGGAGCAGGAGCAGCAGGGCAGAGGCGACCAGGATCCCCTTGCCGTCGTAGAGCGTCCAGCCGAACAGATCGGAAGCGTCGAAGGGCATGGAGACCGCACCGTCGCGAATGAGCCTGCGGAGGAGAAGGAACACGCAGGAGATTGAATACCACATTCGCGGGAACGCTTCCACAGAATCGCCGCTGTCCCGAGCCGGCTTCGCTCGTATAATTCCTGAGAAGAACCTTAGTGCAACACATGAAGAACACCCCTCAAAGAGTGGAGGGGACAAACCATGGAAGAAAAAAAACTTATCACACCCTCCTCCCCAGGGAAGGATCAACCGTCGTCGCTGACGCCGGAACAGGTCTACCTCGAATTCGGTCCGCGCGTTTACCGGATGGCCCGGAAAATGGTCAGCAACGAATCCGACGCCGAGGACGTGACCCAGGACGTCTTCATGCAGGTGGTGCGCAAACTCCCCACGTTTCGCGGCGACTCCGCCTTCCCGACCTGGCTGCATCGCGTCACGGTCAACGCCGCCCTGGCCCATCGCCGCAAGCGCTCCGTCCGTGATGAGAGCCAGGTCAGCGATCCGCTCGACGACGTCCGCGACGCGCATCGTCTCACTCGTCCCGACGACACCCTGCTCGACGCGGAAGAACGGTTGCTGATCGAGCGCGCCATCGCATCGCTGCCGGCGATGTATCGCGACGTGTTGGTGCTGTCCGACGTGGAAGGGCATCCGAATGCCGGCATCGGCGAGACGCTCGGCATCAGTGTCGCCGCCGTCAAGAGCCGGCTGCACCGCGCCCGCCTGTTGCTGCGCGACAAGCTCGCCCCGCACTTTGAGACGCTCGCCTGAATCAGACCTCGAACCATTCGACGAGGCCGTTCTCGGAGACGACGACGAACCAGCCCGCCTCGGGTGCCGGCAGCAGGGCGATGGGCTGCGCGCGGGGTGTCGTATCCTCCGCGATCTTGACCATTCTGCCATCCTTGTCGGCGTACACTTCCAGCCCTTGCTCGCTGCCGATTGCGATTCGGCCAGCACCGATGAAGCAACCTCTTGGCCTCAGCATTTCATGCGCGAAGGGCTGCAAGTCACCGAAGCCGCTGCGCTGGAGGGCGGCTCCCTGCGCAAACGTCACCAGCACTCCTGGCTGTCCGAACCCGACTCCACTCAGAGTAATTGCGGGTTGTTCGAGAGAAAGCTGACGCGATCCGCCGTAATTGTGCTTGATCCGCAGCTGGTCGCCAAGAC
>JBBRIK010001084.1:0-2914 GCA_038221045.1 Gemmatales bacterium | reverse complement strand
GTTCCAGGCGAGTCCGCTCGGGTCCCATACGCCCAGTTCGGTCAAAAACGGGAGGAACGGTCCCGACTGATGGTCGAGCAAGTCCAGTTCGGCTGCGGACTCCGCCAGGTGAATGCTGATTCGCTCGGCCAAGCCGGAGAGGGTGGGGAGGAACTCAGCCCGGAAACTGTAGGGGGCGTGGGGGCTGAGTCCCGTTCGGCACGTTGGCTGCGCTGGATGCACTCCGAGCCATTTCAGTGCTGTCCGCGCCGCCTCTTGGGCGCGAGTTCTCGGCAGCCCGAGCAGTTCGTGGAACACCACCGCTCGGGTCGGAGCATCCGCCAACACGTCCCAGCTCGATCCATCGCCCGAGATGTCGCCCAGCAGCGTAACGCCCGCGCGGATTGATTCCGCCAGTCCGGCGCGGATGTCATTCTGTACTTGTTCGGGAGTAAGAGCGCGGCGATGAGCGATCACTTGACGCAGCCAGCCGACAAAATCGGGCGACGGCGGAGCGAGGCCGTGCATCCCCGTCAGGTCGAGATGCGTGTGCGCATTGACGAGACCGGGCAGGATGGCGACATTCCCAAGATCGATATCGACGGAACCAGCACGGGCAGGCTCGACGGAGACGATGTGGCCTCCGTCGATTGTGACGACGCCTTCGGGAATGGGCGGCCCGCTGACCGGAAAGATCCAGCGTGCCTTCAAGGTCCAGTTGGCCATCGCCTATACTCAGTGTTGAGCGGTCGAATTAACGCTTCCAGCTCAATCGGAGCAGACCCTCAAACTGCGAGTCAGCCCGTCCTTTCAAACGATTGTATCGGACCCTCCTCTCATCCCCGGCGAAGATCGGTAAAATGGAGCGTGGACCATCCCGAAGGAGGACGAGATGCCAATGAAATGCCTGGTAACGGGAGCGGCGGGGTTCGTTGCCTCACATCTGTGCGAGGAGCTGCTGCGACAGGGCCATGAGGTCGCCGGACTCGATTGCTTCGTTCCCTACTACGATCCTGCCATCAAGAAACGCACGCTCCAGGCGTTTCTCACTCACCCGCGCTTCACCTTCTATCCTCTCGACCTTCGCACCGATCCGCTGGAGCCGGCCCTCGACGGGGTGGACGTCGTCTTCCATCTGGCGGCGATGGCGGGCCTCGTCAAGAGCTGGACCGACTTCAACGGCTACTGGACCTGCAACGCTCTCGCCACGCGCAACCTCGCCGAAGCCGCCCTCAAAGTGTCCCGCTTGCGAAAATTCATCTACATCTCGACCTCGTCCGTCTATGGCCGGTTCGCTTCCGGCGACGAGACGCTGCCCACCCGGCCGGTCTCTCCCTATGGCGTGACCAAACTTGCCGGCGAGCATCTCTGCCAGGCCTTCCTCGATTCGCGCGAACTGCCGCTCGTCGTCCTGCGCTATTTCTCGATCTATGGGCCACGCCAACGGCCCGACATGGGCTATCACCTCTTCATCAAGGCCGCGCTTGAAGGCAAGCCGGTGACCGTTTTCGGCGATGGCCAGCAGGCGCGCGGCAACACCTACGTTGAGGATGCGGTCCAGGCGACTATCAAGGCCGCGGAGGCCCCCACCGGCGAAATCTACAACGTCGGCGGCGGCGAGACGGCCAGTGTCTGGGACATCCTGCTTCGCCTCGAAAAGATCGGCGGACGCCCGATCGTCTCGCGTCAGGAGGCGGCCCGTCCGGGAGACCAGCGGCACACATTCGCCGACACTTCCAAGCTCCGCCGCCATCTTGGCTGGAAAGCGTGTACTACACTTGATGAGGGGCTACGGCGACAGTGGGAGTGGCAACGCCTGGAACAGGGCCATTCTTCGCCGCCTGCCTGAGTGCCTGGCATGGAAGCCGCCGGCTCCCCAACGGAACCCGAGCGAGGCTTTCATGGGCATCATCGTGCAGACAAATCCCGGCGAGGTGACCACGCACTGCGGCTCGGCTCTCGCCCCGCAATACGAGCGCTGGGCCGAATTCCTCCGCGCCCAAGGCGTCGTCGCCGGCAGCCGGCATCCCGCCTGGCTCAGCATCCTGCGCGAGGGATTGGGGCATGTGCCGTACTGCGTCGAGGTGGTGCGGGACGCAAAGACGCGCGGCCTGCTTCCCCTCGCCTTCGTCCACTCCTGGATCTTCGGACGTTACCTCGTCAGCCTGCCTTACCTGAACAGCGCCGGTCTCGTAGCCGAGGATGAGGCCGCCGCCCGGCTCCTGATCGGCGAGGCGGTGAAACTGGCGGATCAACTGAAAGTGAAGTATCTCGAACTGCGGCACGAGCGGATTGTGTCCCATCCCAGCTTCACCGATTGCGTCAACGGCAAGGTCCACATGAGGCTGCCCCTGCCCTCGACGCCTGGCCAACTCTGGGACGGCTTCGACGGTAAGGTGCGCAATCAGGTGCGGAAAGCTCAGAAACACGACCTGTCGGCGGCCTGGGGAGGCGAGGAGTTGTTGCCGGAGTTTTACGCCGTCTTCAGCCACAACATGCGCGACCTCGGGACGCCCGTTTACGGCAAGTCTCTCTTCCGCGCCATCCTGCGTCATCTGCCGGGGCAGGCCGAGTTCTGCGTGGTGCGGCTGGGGAACAAGCCCATCGCGGCGGGGCTGCTGCTGCACGGCCAGGGCGTCAGCGAGGTTCCGAGCGCGTCATCGCTGAGGGCGTTCAATCCGATGAACGCGAACATGCTGCTGTACTGGAACCTGATCCAGCGAGCAATCGAACGCGGTCAGACCCTATTCGATTTCGGCCGCTCAAGCGCCGACAGCAACACCTATCGCTTCAAGAAGCAGTGGGGCGCCGAGCCGCACGCGGCGGAGTGGCAGTATTATCGCCGCACGGGCCAGGTCGCCGACGCTCGTCCGGACAATCCGCGCTATCAGCGGCTGATTCGTCTGTGGCAGCGCTTGCCGCTATGGGTGACACG
>JBBRIK010001083.1:0-2915 GCA_038221045.1 Gemmatales bacterium | reverse complement strand
GGTTTTGTGTCTCCCGCCCCGCCCGCCCCGCCCCGCCCCCTCCGGGGGGGGGTTTATACAACCCCCCGCCCCTTGGGGCCCGCGGCTCGTAAGCGGGCGCGGCCCGTACTTTCAGCGCCGTAGTTGTTCCAGCGCCTTGTCGAGTTGCACGTCTTTGAACTCAGTATCGCGAGGCGGAAGGATCTCGCGGTTCCGCAGATGCTCCCAGAGTTCCTCGCGCTCGCGGCGCGAAACTCTGACCTCGAAGCCCTTGTCGGGCGTCACCCCGCCTTCGCCATCTTGCCAGCTCATCCAGGTCTTGCCGCTGGGCCGCAAGAATAGCACGGTAGTCAGCATCAACTCGGCGTCTCCAGCGGGATAGACGTTCTGGATGCTTCCCTTGCCGTGAGAGCGCTGACCGACGATTGCGCCGCGTTTGTAATCTTGCAGACAGGCCGCAAGGACCTCGCCGACCGAGATCGTCTCCTCGTTGATAAGGACGACGAGCGGCTTCTCGAACAGGACCTTGCCCGGTTCGATACCGATCACCTCGTTTGTCGCACCCAGGCGCGGCGCCCACATCGTCATGACGATGCCTTCCTTGAGGAACAGGCTGGCCACGTCCTTGACGGACTGGAGAAGGCCGCCGGAGTTGAAACGCAGATCGAGGACCAGTCCCTTGACGCCCTCGTTCTGGAACTTCTGCAATGCAGCGCGCATCTCATCTGGAGTCGTGCGTCTGAACTGTGCGATGCGGATATAGCCGATCTTCTTCCGGGCATCGAGCCAGTGGTCCCAACTGCCGTCCCGCTTGCGCCGCATGCCGAGGACGGTTCCGGAAGGGTCATTCGCGCGCGCCATCTCGATCTCGCGCGGCCGGTCCTCGTCAGGATTCTGAACGGTCACCCGAACGCGCGTACGGTTCTTTCCACACAGTCGCTGTTCACACGCTTTCAGGGATAATCCGCGTGTGGATACCGTCTCGGGCGTCGGCACTGAATCGTCGCCGGACTCTGTAAAGCGGGTGATCGCACGGATGACGTCGCCGGCCCTTATGCCCGCCTTGTGAGCGGGACTGTTCAGGAGCGGCGTGACCACCTCGAGCAGGTCCGTCGCCGCGTTTTTGCGAAGGACGAGACCGACTCCGGCGTGGGTTCCGGTACAGATGATCGGCCCGCTGCGCTCATAACTCGATCGGCGGTCGAAGCGCGCCAGCATCTCCTGCATGGTCCAAACAACGTCGTTGTCGTTCAGATCGTCGCGTTTTCCCAGGCGTTGGCGGACGTCCCCAAGCAATTTGCGGCGAGCGGTCGCATCCATGTCCTTCACCCCACCAAGACGGCGAACGATGTCGGCGGGGGTCGGCTCGCGCAGCCGATCGTACAGGCCACGGATTCCCAGATCGAGCAGGCGAGCGACGTCCGGGGCGAGGTAATGCGCCTCGTGGATGACGTCGCATAGTTCCAGCACCTTGTCCGCGTACTTCTCCGCGGCCTTCCGATCCAGCGGGACGATCTCGACTGGCTTGCGGCGCACGGCGAGATTGAGGGTGAGAGGAACCGCTGCTCCCTCCCCTTGAAAGATGCGAAGCGCCGGTTGTTTCTCATCCAGCCGCTTCGTCAGAAAGGCAGCGAGTCCAGCCGAGGTGACGACACCCGCGCCGGTATCCGCCTCTCCGCGCAGGCCGGCGCAGAGGTCGGGAGCGAATCGGCCTTCTCGCGCCAACACGAGCCGGCCAGGGAGCGGACCCTTTTCGGAGGTGCCGTCGTCGCCGGCGAAATCACGAAAGAGTTGACTCGTCGGGGACGGTTGAGCCACGCTCCGTTTCGTGCGGAAGCCCGTGAAGGGAACATCGAGCAGAACACAGACGCGCCGGCTCCGCAAACGGTCGAAGACCTCGGCGACGTCTCCGGCGCTGACCGCATCGCGTGACCGGCCCGCCAGCGTCGAATCGGCGGCGAGATAGCCGATGCGCTCACCGCGTTCATCCAGTGTTGCTCCCTGGCCGAAGAACGCGAACAGGACGAGATCGTCCGGCCCGGCTCTCTCGCGCAGCCACTGCATCGATTCGAGAAGAGCGCGGCGCGTGGCGGACTTGCCCAGCAGGAGACGCATCTGATCCTTGCCGGCACCGAGATAACGGCAATCCGCGAGCAGATCGTGCAGAGCGCGAGCGTCCTCCTCGGGATGAGGACGAGATGGGACCTCCTTGTCGGCATAGTCGTTAATGCCGGCAATCACGATGAAGGCTCGCGGCGCGGGAGCGACGGGAACCGGCGCGGCAGGCAGCAGAGCGGCGAGAAGGAGGAGCGTTTGCACGGTTAGCCCCCTTCGCTTTCCTGGTTGAGCTTGGCCTCAACGGCTTTCCAGGCATCGTTGATGACCTTCTGCGCCGCTCCGCGAATCAGACCGCGCGGCACCGCCTTGAGCAAGCCGCCGAGCGACTTGACCTCGGCCTTCCAGGCGACGCGCGTTCCCGTCTCCAGGGACAACAGGCTCAGTGTCGCCTCGACCTCGCTCGACGTGCCGATGCCCTTGCTCTGAAGAACCAGACGAATCGTCGAGAGCGATACGGTCTCGCTCACGCGCATGGTTACATCGAGCGAACCGCGAATAAAGGCGAAGCCGGGCCGCAATACGAAAACCGCCTGCTCGCGCGCCTGCTCCTTGATCTCGTGAACGTCCGGCACACACTGGACAAGAAACCGCGTGTCGCTGAGCTTGTCGAACAGTTCTGCCGGAGTGAGGCGAGGGAAATCGTTCTGGCCGTCGAAGCTGACCATGGCCGAATTCCTTTCCGCGAGCGAGTGGGCCACCTTGCTAAGTTGATGTGCGTTGTTGCTATCCTACTTGTGCCGTTGCGCTCCGCACAGAAGGATCGTACTGCGTGAAGGAGAATTGCGTCGGCTCACATGAAGCGAGTATAATCGTGGTTG
>JBBRIK010001082.1:0-2918 GCA_038221045.1 Gemmatales bacterium | reverse complement strand
GGTCGGCTCGTCGAGCCCTTCGTCGAGCCCTTCGTCGAGCCCTTCGTCGAGCCCTTCGTCGAGCCCTTCGTCGATCAGGGTGCGGTCCTCGAGGTCGATGGCCGTCGGATCGCCGTTGGCGGGTGGATCGCCGTCAGCGGGTGGATCGAGGGTGGCCGTCGCATCGAGGTCGGCGGTGGCCTCGGCGACCTCAAGGGCAAGGCGTGGCGCATCGGCCTGATGGGATACAACAGTAGGCCCGGTGTCGTGCTGCAATTCCTCGCTGCTCTGGAGCAGTGCCTGCGCGGGCAGGGTGGTAAGCTGACGCCGGGCGCGGGCGTGGCGGCGGCGAGCGACTTCTACTTGCAAGCGTGACGGGAGGCGATCATGCGGGAATCGGGAATGACGAATCGCCCGCGCCGGCTGCGCTATCATCCGCTAATCCGCGAACTGGTGCGCGAGACGGAACTGAGCATCCGCGATCTCATCCTGCCGCTCTTTGTGCGTCCGGGAAAGGGCATCCGCAAAGAAATCGGCTCGATGCCCGGCAACTATCAACTGAGCGTCGATACGCTGATCGACGAGGTCGGCAGCTCCATCGACCTCGGCATCCGGTCGTTCATCCTGTTCGGCATTCCGGCGCACAAGGACGCGACAGGCTCCAGCGCACTGGAAGACGACGGCATCGTCCAGAAGGCCCTGCGCGCGCTGCGTGAGACGTTCAAGGATCAGGTGCTGCTCATTACCGACGAATGCATGTGCGAGTACACCGATCATGGCCACTGCGGCATCCTGCATCAGCAGGGGGGCCGGATCGATGTCGATAATGATGCGACGCTGCCGTTGCTGGCCGCCCAGTGCGTCTCTCACGCGAAGGCGGGGGCGGACGTGGTGGCCCCGAGCGGCATGATGGATGGAATGGTGTCGGCCATCCGGACTGGACTCGACACGGCAGGCTTTCGCGAGCTACCCATCCTCAGTTACGCAGCGAAATATGCCTCCGGTTTCTATGGTCCCTTCCGCGACGCGGCCGAGTCGCCGCCCCAGTTTGGCGACCGTGCCACCTATCAGATGGATCCCGCCAACAGCGATGAGGCGCTGCGCGAGGTGGCCCTCGATCTGGAGCAGGGCGCGGATTTCATCATGGTCAAGCCCGCCCTGTCGTATCTGGACATCATCCGCCGAGTGAAGGATCGTTTCGGCGTTCCCGTGGCGGCGTACAACGTCAGCGGCGAATTCGCGATGGTCAAGGCGGCGGCGGCGAAGGGCTGGATCGACGAACGGCGCGTGACGCTGGAAATCCTGACGAGCATCAAACGCGCGGGGGCGGACATGATCCTCACCTATCACGCCCGCGATGTGGCGAAGTGGCTGTAGCAAACGCGCGAATCACACGAACCCCATCAACTCCAGAAATTCCTGCGCTTCGAGACTCGACACGATCACATCCGCCAGGCCGAGTTCGTCACGCGGAATGCGGGCGTGCGGGATGACGATGCAGCGCGCCCCGGCTTCCTTGGCGGCCCGCAGCCCGTTCGGACTGTCTTCGAGGACGATCATCTCGGCGGGCGTGCAGCCGAGACGCTGTGCCGTCTTCTCGTAAATCTCGGGCGATGGCTTGCCCCGGCTGACGTCTTCACAGGTCATGACGAACGCGAATCGATGCAACAGGTCGTGCGGCTTCAGGACGCGCTGGACGTGTTCGCGATGCGAGGAAGTCGCGATGGCTCGTGGGATGTTCCGTGCGTCGAGAACGTCGAGAAGGCGCTGCACGCCCGGCAGCAACGGCGGCGGGTCCACGTCGAACAGGGCGAAGAGCCGGTCGATGCTCTCCTGACAGAGCCGGTCGAGATCTTCGAGCAAGCCGAAGTGAGTGCGGAGATGCTCGAACGCTACCCGGGTTGGAGTGCCGAGCATGTGATGGGCGAGAGCGGGAGTCAGTGACAGCCCCCTGTCGCCGAGCAGTTCGCGCACGGCGCGCTCGAAGATCGGCTCGGTATCGACCATCGTACCGTCGAGGTCGAAGGCGACGCAGCGATAGTTCCAGGAAGGCATCTTCAGCGGCGTGGCTCGAGTTCGTCGGGATAGACGTCGGGCAGCGGATTTCGGTTCATCGGAGCGGCGGGGAGTTCGTCGGAATCGTCGCAATCGTCGTGGGCCTTCGCGGCCGCGCCGGGCTTGAGCAGATGAGCCACTTCGCGCGCGTCCAGGGCCTGCGTATGGTCGTGGGCGTTGACGGGAGGTGCGGCGGGGACCGGACTGTCAGGCCCCAGAGAGACGCGGAACTTGAAGTGGGCGATCGTCAGTTGATCGTTGGGCAGCAGGTAGGAGCGGCGAACGCGCTGGCCGTTGACGCGGGTGCCGTTGGTGCTGCCGAGATCGCGCAGCAGCAGCAACCCGTCCGTCTTGACGATCACGCAATGCATCTTGGAGACGCTCTTGTGATCGAGGCGGACGTCGCAATCTTCCTTACGCCCCACGACGGTCAACTCCTTGACAATCTCAATCGGAGGACCGCCGTCGAGCGGCGTCAACTGGGCGCGCATGGTCACTCCATCACGCTGAAAGTCGAAATCGAGCCACCCTCCCTCATCACCTTACTCCAGATCGCCCTGGACGTGCAACTTGCCTGAGCGAAAATTTCCGCAAAGTCATTTGCAAGCGCGGACGGGGCAAACTCTGTCGAAGGAAGCGAGAATAGGGGAAGAGACGTTTACCCTCACCCTTCTCGTTCCCACGCTCTGCGTGGGAACGGCTTCTTCGACGCTCTGCGTCGTCTTACGAACAGATGCGACGCAGACGGACGCGACGCAGAGCGTCGAAGAGCACGTTCCCACGCAGAGCGTGGGAACGAGAATAGGGGACGTTTACGCTTCGCGCGAAGAGCACGCTCGGCGAGTCGCCTCCAGCCGTTCGCACAACTCTTCCGTGAACGGTAC
>JBBRIK010001081.1:0-2923 GCA_038221045.1 Gemmatales bacterium | reverse complement strand
GCGAGCCTCCGCATGTTCGCACGTCGCGGGCCGGCCATCGGCAGTGTCGCAGTCGGCCGGATCTTCGGCTATCTCTCCCAGGACGAGATACACATCGAGCATTGTCGCGAACCACTCCGCGGCAACGTCGCGCGGAAACAGGGCGAAGACGGGTGTGCGGCGAACCCCTGTGTAGGCCAGTTCGTAGGTCCGCAGCCGTTCCGAGTCGCATCGACCCAGCGCGACGGGTTTGCCGTCGAGAATTGGGATTACGTCCGTGGTGGTCGAGCCGACGTCGAGGAGCAGGGCTGGCCCTTCAGGGACGAACCGTCCGGCCCAGGTTGCGAGGGCCAGCCAGTTGGACGCGGCGACGAGAAGCGGCGGCGCGGATCGGGCCGCGGCGAGATCGCGGAACGCTCCATCACAGCACCAGACGCGAATGGGCCGGCTCTGAGCCAGACGTTCGACAGCGTCAAGGATGTGGTGAACGCCCTCTCGTTTCGTCTGGAAACAGTCGCAAAGCTCGCCCGTCATCGTGACGGCGAGTTCATCAGCGGGAGGCAGAGAGCGGCTCAGTTCGGCGAGCGCGTCCAGCAGTCCGCCAGGATTGCGCCACAGAGGGAATGGATGGGAGAGGCAGACAGGGCCGGCTAGGGTAAGGACCGCCGCCTTGAGATTGGCGCCGCCGACGTCGAGTCCGAGGATGTTGCGCGTCATGAAGATGTCATAGCAAGCGATTACCTCCTGGGAGGCATCGGATCGGCGGGCAGTTCAGGCGGGGGAGCGGTCTCGCCGGGCCGGTTCCATCCGACAGGCTGGATCACACCAGCTTGTCCTCCCTGCGCGACAGGCGGAACGGCTTCCGGCCTGGCAGCGCCGGGAGCCAGACGCGCACTCAACTTCGAGAGGATCCGTTCGCTGGCGATCTGATCGCCCAGGGGACCGACGCGAACGCAAACGCGAATCACACTTCCGCCGCTCTCGTTCGTCTGGGTGCTGAGGTCAATGGTGACGTTCGTGCCGTCCTCGGTCTTGCTGGTGAAGGTGCCGGAGCCGCCGTCGTTCTTCTGGCTCAGGATGGGATACTTGAGATCTTCCAGGCCGGCAATCACCGCGTAATAGGCGTCCTTGAAAGTGCCGGAGTATTCCTGACAGACGCGGCCCTTGAAATAGATATACGTCGCCGCTCCCGCGCCGGCGGCGCCCGCGGCGGCAACGGCGAGACAGCCGGCGTTCGCGATGGCGAGGCTGGATAGCAGCAGCAATTGAATTCCCTTCCGCCAACTCATCGCCGTCCCTCCATCGGAACCAGACGCCTGAGAGCAGATACGCGATGGGCTTCATCGGGGCAACCCCGGTTCCCCCTTGCTGGCTTGCCGTTTCGCGCTCTTTCTTCTCTCTTGCGATCTATCCATGCGTCCACTATGATGAAGAAGGGCAATCTTTCGTTGCATTGCGCGTGCGCCACACACACCCTGGTGCGGATTTCCGTCCGGGGTGCGCGCTGCGGGTTGTGCACTCAACGGAAGTGCTGTCCGGTGAGCTTCGGACCGATAACGATTTCGATGTCGCGGAGATACTCCGCCAAACCCGTCTCCCGACCTCGTAATCGCAAAGCAGCAAGGGGAGCCTTCGTCCAGCACTGGGCCTCGCGTTCCCGGTCGTCTTGCGTCAACACCGAAAGCACCCGCTTACCACTCCGCTTGTCGGTGTCATGCTTTGCGGTGAGTTGCTCCGCAGCCAGTCGAGGATCGAATCCCAGGTCTGTTTGAAGGTCGTGCAAGGTGCGTTCTTCCGCTATGTCGAGGGGGTCGAACCCTGCAAGAACCCAGCACTCTCGTTTACAGTGTGCCAAACCAATGACGATTCGATCGCGCCAGGGTGAGACAGCGCGGGCTTGCTCCAGTCCTTGACGGCGCACGGTCTGGCGGTCATCGTCGCGTATCAACAACACGCCATCCAGGTCGCCATAACGGGTCTGGAGCAAGAGGAGAGCGCGCCTGGCCGCGTGAGCGTCCGGCGCGGCGGGATCGTCTCCGAAACGTCCGTGGGATCGGATGCCCGTCTCTTTGGCGAGTGTCGGAACATCTTTCCAGCACAAAAACGTGCCTTGGCGATCGAATCCCCACCACAGAGAACAGTTTTCGAGGACTGTGCTGACCCAATCATCGAGTTGGCAGAGGACACGCTCCGCGAGTTCGGTCGCGGTCCGGTAATCGGCATCCGCCTCACAGACAACGGCGATCTTTAGTGGCATCGTTACTTCACTCCCACGGCTGCTTCGGATACCCATTTCTCCCCGATCAGGCTCCAGAATTCGCCGGGTGTCATCTCGTCCTTCCACTGCTCGAACTGGGGATGATCTCGAAGCCCCGCACACGCAACCGAGCCGTCCTCGCGGAGCGACGTCAGCCGCACTTCTTCCGGGCGCAGTTTGTCGAGGAAATAGGGGGAGTGCGTTGTGACGAGGAGCTGGAGTTCGGGGTCGCTTGCCAGGAGCGCCCGTAACAGCGAGACAAGCTCCTGTTGGGCTTTGGGATGCAGTCCTCGGTCCACATCGTCGAGAAGAACAATTCGCGGCCGTTTCGGACTGTACAAGACGGCAAGGAGACCCAGGACGAGGAGAGTCCCTTCACTGACGAGATTGGCCGGCAAGGAGGCGGCTCCGACTATGTCAAAGAGGATCGCTTCCGCCATGTAGTTGCGCGCCTCGTGATACTCTTCGTCCGTTTGGGTGATCTTGGTTCGCGTGAATCGAATTCGCTGAATGGAGGGGATAATGGATCGCAAGTGTCCTTGCAATTGTTGAAATGCCTCGGGTTGATTCAGTGCCAGATGAGCGAGCATCGAGTGAAGCCCTTCCCCATTTGGCATCATCGTCGGTTCTCTGGAGTCGCTGTAATCGGGTCGCGCCAACCTCGCTAGCTCCAGTTGCAGCAAGATC
>JBBRIK010001080.1:0-2927 GCA_038221045.1 Gemmatales bacterium | reverse complement strand
TGTTTCCCTTGCTCCAAATCGCCGTTTTGCAACTTGACAGGGCGGAAATAAAAAACGACAAAAAAAGTAGAAATCTAAGAAGATGCGGGAAACTACAGATCATAAGCAAACCCGAGGGGATGGCGGGATTGACGGCAAAGGAAGGCCCAGAGGAGTCGCCGTCGTCTTGCTCCACCCTTCGGCGTTTGGAAGGCGCGGTTGGTTTTCTTTCGGGGAGAGGGGAGCGCGGAGGAGGCGGCGCAGACTGGCGACTGTCCATTTCCGTGCTGATGGCGTGTTGTCCCGGCTCCGTCCGGGAGGGCACGCGATCCCTGGAGGATTCGGAAAGCAGGAAGTCGGCTGCTTCGTCCTCGGCCTCGTGTTCGGCTTCTGGCTGAGGCACTAAAAGGACGCCGGCACAGTTCGGACAGCGAACTTTCCGTCCGGCATACTCCTCCTTGACCTGCAAGGTTCGGCCACAGGCGCACGGAACAGGAATGGGCATCGGACAACCCCGTGATGGTTCGAGGCCAGCAAGTCTGGCAACTTCGACAGTGTGAGAACACAATCACTAACATTTACCGCGCCTCCTTATCCGTTCACAACTCTTTTCCATCAGTTTTTCGATCTGACTGATGCTGGGGGGTCTTTCGATCAGGGAGGAGACCTTCTTGCCGCAAGCGGCATGAACGTCGTTTCTCGCCTCGGTTCGCTTTTTTCTTGACACCCAGCGCCGCTCACTTCATAGTCATATCTTCATCCCACCTTGCGGATCTCGCCCCGCTTGTTGAATCCGTCGCCTGCCTTCGGAACAAAAGCTATCATGAGCAAACACTTTCGTTCTCCCATTGCTCGCGTTATTTTGCTGCTCACCCTGCTCACCGCCGGTCCCCTTCTCGTCCGCTCGCAGGACAAAAAGGACGATAAGGAACCCCCGCGCGGCTCCCTCGTCGAGGATCGCACCGCGCGCAAGCTCATTGAGGCCGGCGATGACCGCGTTGCCGCCAATGAGGTCGGCAAGGCAGTCGAGGTCTGGCAGTCGGTCATCGAACGCTATCCACGCAGCAAGGTCCGCTTCGACGCGCACCTGCGTCTCGGCAATCACTACCTCGAACGCGAACGCGCCTTTGACCGGGCCCGCAATTATTTCGAGACGGTTGCCGGCGATGAGAACAAGGACGAAGGTCAGCGCGCCGTCGCCACGCTCAAGGTGGGCGTCTGCTACTTCGAGAGCCGCAACTTCGGCAAGTGCTTCAAGGTCATGCGCGACGTGATCGAGAGGTTCCCCGTCAGCCCGCAGGTCAATCAGGCCTATTACTACATCGGCCTCGGACACTTCCAGCAGGGCCACTATAGCCGGGCCATCGCCGCGCTCGAAAAAGTCGGCACCGCCCTGTCCAACGAAGAATCCAAGATCGAGAAACTCGAAGCCGGCAAGCGTCTCTTCATCCGCATCGAGGACGCCGACCTGGCCGCGCTCGATCCCGGCAAGACCGTCAAGGTCAAGGTTGAGACGACCAAGGGCGACATCGAAACCGTCGATTGCTATTCCGTCGGCCGCAATGTCCGCGTCGTCCTCGGATCGATTCCGACGGCCCTCGGCAAGGCGAAGCCCGGCAACGGTCGGCTTGAAGTGTGCGGCAACGAGCGCGTGAAGATCACCTACATCGATCAGCACACGGCCGAGGGGAACAAGGAAAAGCCCGTCATCAAGGAGATCGACGTCGTCGGCAATGGCGTCGTCGCCATCATGGACGGGGCCTATTCCGAGACGCTGGGTGGTGTCGTGCTGGGCAAGAGCGTCAACATCCAGATTACTGACGCCGATTTCGACCTGACCGACAAGGCCGACATCCTCAAGGCCACCGTCGAGGTTTATCGCGAGAAGACGACCGAGGAGTTGAAGGCCGAAGTGCCCGGCACCGGCGAGGACAAGAAGGATGACCCGCTCAAGCTGGCGAAGTTCAAGAAGATCGACAGCGCCGAGATCATCCTGACCGAGGCGAAACTCGGGCGCGTCGGCGAGGAGAAGAAGCCGGAGGAGGTCGAGGACGACACGATTCATACCGGCGTCTTCCGGACCGCGATCCAACTGGTGCGCGAGGAGAAGGCCATCGCCGGCGACATGATCCTGCAAGCGATGCCGAACGACCTGATTGTCGTCCGCTACAAGGACGAGAAGAACATGACCGGCCAGCCGCGCGAGGTGGCCTACAGGGCGCGCTGCGTCGAGGGCAGCCTGGGCGGCGTGCGCGTCACGCAGTCGCAGATCGGCGATCAGGAGTTGAAGGTCAAGACGCAGCTCAAGACGGCCAGCGCTCTCACGAACATCGGCAATCGCTATAAGGAATTCGGCCTGAAGATCGAGGCCGGCAAGAAGTACGAGTTAGCCAAGAAAATCTGCGACGATATCGCCGAAGACGCCCGTCGTCTCGGCGGCCGGACGCTCGAAGAAACCTATGTCCAACTCTGGAAGATCTATTTCGAGATGGATCAGCTCGACCTCGCCGCCGCGATGAGCCAGCGTTTGCAGCGCGAGTTCCCCAACAGCGAATTCGTCGATGCCGCCTTGCTGTCGCTGGGCCATGTCGCCCGCAAGCAGAGTCAGTTCCAGAAGGCCATCGGCATCTACACCAGCATCCTGCGCATGGAGAAAAGCCCGCTCAAGGGCGAGTCCCAGTTCGGTATCGCCGAGTGCTATGAGGACATGGCCAAGACGGCGGAGGGCGCTGCTCAGACGCAACTCTACGACAAGTCGTTTCAAGAGTACAAGGCCGTCTTCGACCGATTCCCCGACAGCGGGCGGGTCGGCGAGGCGGTGGCGAAGATGGCCAACTACTACTACCAGCAGAAGGATTATGCCCGGGCCATTGACGTCTTCGAGAGCGTGCTGAAGTCGCAGCCGGACGCCAAGTATCTCGACGTGATCCTCTTCAACTATGGCCGCT
>JBBRIK010001079.1:0-2928 GCA_038221045.1 Gemmatales bacterium | reverse complement strand
AAGATTGAGGGAGCCCCAGATTTCCTGCCAGGCCGGGCTTTCGAGCAACGTCACCAGATTGAGGACCTGGCCCTGGATGTTGATGTCACCCATGATTCCCCGCATCGTGGGACTCCTGCTTCTTGCGGCGGAGTTCCTCCCGCAGGGCGAGTAACTTGGCGCGCGACTCCGCTCGCATCGCCTCGATCTCCGGAGGATTGCCGCGAGCGATCCGCTCTTCAATCTTCTGGTTGCTCGCCATCACCTCCTCCTTGTGATCATCGATGTACTGGATCAGTGCCACGACTTCTCGCGTGGAAAGGCTCAGACAGGCCGCGATGTAGTTTGCGCTGAGGCCCGCGCGCTGGTAGGGAATGATGTCGAAGACCGTGATACGGATGCGTGCCAGTTCCGGTCCTCGGCCCCGGTCGATGATCTGAACGGGTTCCATGGCCCCACCTCGATTGTTCGACAAAGGATCTCTTGTGTGGATTGTAGCAGAGGCTGTCGCCCCCTCTCAACTTCGATGATGGAAGAATTCCTCGGTCAACGCTTCCGCGAAGCCTCCCTCACCTCATCACGCACATGCAGCGATTCCGCGTCCTCCGGATCGAGCCGCAACGCTTCTTCGCAGTCCGCCAGCGCCTGCTCGAACTCTCCCTTGTCGCGATACACCCGCGCTCGCTGGATGTACGCATCCGGGACGTGCGGGCAGAGGCGAATAGCCTTCGTCAGATCGCGCAGCGCTTTCTCGAGCTGCCCCAGTTCGCGATGCACGCAGCCGCGTTCGATGAGGGCGGCATCGTCTCGCGAATCGAGTCGGATCGCTTGCGTCAAATCGGCCAGCGCTTGCTCGTTTTCGCCGCGTTCGGCATGCACTGCTCCGCGATCGCACCACGCCGGCGCGAACTCATCATTCAGTCGAACGGCCTCCGTGAAGTCGGCAATCGCTTCGTCCAGTTTACCCGCTTCGCGCTGGACGATGCCGCGTTCGTGATACGCCCCGGCCTTCTCTCCCTCGGTCTCCGCGCGGTGGATCAGGGTCGCGCAGTCGGCCAGGGCGCTGTCGTAGTCGCCGAGATCGCAGAGGAAGCCGATGCGTTCGCGATAGGCGTCGAGGAAGTCGGGATGTTGCTGGAGTGCGGCCGTGCATTCGGCGAGGGCGTGGCGGGCATATTCCTCGTCCGCCCCCTTCGCGCTCGTGGCAACAGCCTCGCTGATGGATCGGCTCGCGGGGTCCTGGCGATAGCAGCCGGCGAGAAGCTGATAGAGGGCGGGATGTCGTCGTTGCAGAGCGACGGGCTGGAGGAAGAAGCACTCCGTGGCGACGGCGAAGAACTCGGCCCGGCTCTCCGCGCCATAGGGATCGAGAAGCGAGGGCCTGCTGTAATCGGCGTCCTCGACGAGTTGTTCGTACTCGGGACCGACGATTTCCTCCCAGCGCTCCGCCAGGGCGGGATCGAGAAGCGGAGGCTTGCCCGCTTCGGGATCGCCCAGTTCGGCAAACTTGTGGGCGAACTCGTGAAGGACGACGTTGACGTGTCCCAGCCTCTTGCCTGCCCAGCGTGCGTCCCACCATGACAGGATGACCGGCCCGCCCTGGAACGCTTCACCGAGGTGATATTCGACGCGCTCTTCGAGGCCGAGAGGGTCCTTATCGACGGAAAGGAAGCCGCCGGGATAGACGAGGATGGTCTGCAGTTCATCGAAGAAATAATCGTCAAAGCCGAGCAGCAGAAGGGCCGCCTGACCGGCGATGGCCACGCGAATCTCGTCGGTCATGGTCAGGCCGGCACAGCCCTCCCAGAATTTCTCGGCGATAAGCACGCGGACAATGTGGCGGAGCCGGGCCTGCTCCGCCTCTGTCAGCAAGCCATAAAGTATGACGTGTTCGCCCAGCAGATCGAGCCAGCGCTGGGGAAAAGGGCCGTCAAACTGGCGTCGGTCGCGTTTGCTAAAGGGAAAGACCATGACGAGTCACCTCACGGCGATGGCGTTCGAGCCAATTGGATTCGCGACACTTCTCGACTTTCCATTGTCTTCTCGGACCTTCCCTCGTCTATAATGCAAACAATTTTAGATCGACGGCGAGTGAAGGATGAGGCAAGCGAGGAGCGATTCAATGGAGTACCTCGAGATCGTTGACGGTCAGGGAAAGCGGAAGCACGTCAAACTCGATCGGGCGCGCTATCTGATCGGCCGGGAAGCGTCCTGCGACATTTGCTTGCCTCATCCCAACGTCTCGCGCCGTCACGCGCAGTTGCAACGCAACGACAAGGGCGGCTGGCTCCTCCAGGACCTCAACAGCCTCAACCACATCTACCACAGTGAGACGCCTGTCCAGCAGATCATTCTCGATCCGGGCAAGCAGATTCGTATCAGCGAGTATCGCCTGACGTTGCATGCCGCCTCGACGAAGCTCGAACTCGAAGCGCCCATGCCGGCCGATGACTCGTGTCCCTCCTGGCCGGGACTCGAACCCGGCTGGCTCGAAGCCCTCCAGCAATTCCAGCGCGCCCTGCTGAGGCTCGAAGAACCTCGTTCAGTCCTCGCCCAACTCGGCGAACAGTTCTATCGAATCGCCCGGCCGCAGACAGTCGCCGTGGGGCTGGCTCAGCCCTCGGGGTACACATGGGAGATAATCAACGGGCCGCAGAACAACGGCTTCAGCGAATCGCTTCAACTGGCCGGGCAACGCACCGACGGAATCGATAGCGACGTTCAGAGCTGGTGCGAGGGCGTCTCCAACGATGACACGCCCAATCCCCTGTCGCCCTACTGCATCCTGTTTCCGATGAAGGGCCGCTCGGGCGTCATCGGCCACGTCTACGTCCATCGTCCTCGACTGCTGCCGATGCCGCCGGCACTCCAGCGTTATCTCACTCTCTACGCCAACTACGCGGCCCTGCTCTGGGAGAATCTACAGGTCGTCGCGCTGCGGAGCGCGGC
>JBBRIK010001078.1:0-2931 GCA_038221045.1 Gemmatales bacterium | reverse complement strand
CTGTCCCCCTTCCGTGTCAGACAGGCGGAAGTGGGACTGGGAAACTATGAAGTTCCGGGATTCACCATCCGTCTGAGCGACACCATCGTTCAGGTTCGTCCCGTGGCCCGGAAGGTGCTGGGAACGGTATCCCTCCCCGACGGGAAAGAACTCAAAGCGCAGGGCCGTATCGACATCGTGGAAGGTGCGAGGAGGTATACGCTCTATCGGACGTTGGCTGAAGAGAAAGAGCGATGGTACATCGTTGACAAGGATTCCAAAACTGCCGAGTTGGACCAGAACCAGTTCCTGGCGGTCTTGGAGGCCCTCCTCTCGTGATCGCGACTCTGGAGGATGCCTGGGAATGGTATCGGAGCGCGAAGGAAATGCTTCAGACCACACGGCGCCTCGGTTTGAAGCACTGGGACTCTCTGCCCTGGGAGGGTCCACTGGGAAAGGATGAGCAATTCAAGGAACTCCAGCCTACTCATCTTGTCGAGAAGTCTCAGCGCGCGGCGGACGAACTCGACGACCTGGGCGTGTTTTTGTTGTTCTCCGTTTTCGAGGCGGAAGTGCGCGGGCAGGCACTGGCCGACCTCGCGGAGCAGCAGACCGTGGCGACCCACCCGGTGATGCGACACGCCGTCCAATCGCTGACGGAAGTAGTCCGGAAGGGGCCATTGGGAAAGGTACTGGCGGCCTACAAGCCAGCCGACCCGGCCTTGATTGAGGAGGTCAATCAGGTGCGGAAGTACCGCAACTGGATCGCCCACGGCCGTCGTCGGGCCAAACCGGATAGCGTGACCCCGGAAGTGGCGCGCGACCGCCTGAGCCGGTTTCTAAACTTGCTCGCAACGCAGGCGGCGAGGTACACCAAAGCAGCACCCCCCACGTCCTGAACGGGAAAGGATTCCCATGAGGTATCTCCTCGATTGCTGCTATCTCCTCGCTCTCCTGCTTCTGTCCCCCTGGCTCGTCTACAAGGCGCTGACCACGGGCAAGTATCGCCGGGGACTGGCGAGCAAGCTGCTCGGGCGTGTGACGCTGCCTCCCGCGTCAGGGCCGCGTGCCTGGTTCCACGGCGTCTCCGTGGGCGAGATTCACCTCCTTCGGCAACTCATCGCCGCCTTTCGCCGGGGGCATCCCGGCTGGAACTGTGTCGTCTCGACGACCACTGATACCGGCTTCGACGAGGCGAAGAAGGCGTTTCCCGATCTGTCCGTTTTCTACTTTCCCTTCGACTTCTCCTGGGCTGTCCGCCGCACTCTGAGGACCGTCGCGCCCGATCTCATCATCCTCGCCGAGGGCGAAATCTGGCCCAACTTCCTGCGCCTCGCGCGAGGCCAACACATCACTCTCGCCATCGTCAATGGCCGGCTCAGCCCGCGCAGCGCCGCCCGACACCAGCGGCTTCGCTGGCTGGTCCGTCCCCTGTGGCGCTGTCTCGATTTGATCGTCGCGCAGAATGAGGAGTACGCCGAGAATTATCGCCGCATCGGCGTCGATCCCGCGCGTGTCGTCGTCAGCGGCTCCGTCAAGTTCGATGGCGTAGCCGTCGATCGCCACCCCGACGCCGTCGAGCGTATGCGAGCTCTGCTGGCAATTCAGCCCGAGGACCGCGTCTTGGTTTGCGGCAGCACCCAGGCCCCTGAAGAAGAGATCGCCCTGGCGATCTACCCCCGGTTGAAGCACGACCTTCCTCGTTTGCGTCTCGTTCTCGTACCGCGTCAGCGCGACCGCTTCGACGAGGTTGCGAACCTGCTTCAGAAGAGCGGGCTGCCCTTCGTCCGCCGCAGCACGATGACGGGTGCCGTGGGTGCTGACGCCGTCGTCCTGGTGGACACCATCGGCGAGTTGAGTGCCATCTGGGGATTGGCGGAGGTCGCGTTCGTCGGCGGCAGTCTCGACGGCAAGCGCGGCGGGCAGAACATGATCGAGCCGGCCGCGTATGGGGCCGCTGTCGTCTTCGGGCCGCACGTCTGGAACTTCCGCGACATCGCCGCTCGTCTCGTCGAGGCCGGGGCGGCCCTACGGGTCGAGAACGCCATCGAACTCGAACAGACTGTCCGCGCTCTCTTCGCCGATGCGGAGCGGCGTCAGGAGATGGGAGAGGCGGCACGGGCCTTTGTGTGCCGGCAGCAAGGGGCCACAGCCGCTACAATGTCCGCGATTGATTCGCTGCTGACCGCCGTGCGGCGCGTCCGGGCGGCTTGACCTCGCGGAGTCCACGATGTCGTTTCCCATCCTGAGTTGTGCCGAGGTACGCGAACGTGAGGGCCGGGCCATCCAGTCGCTGGGGATGCCGGGCCTGCTGCTGATGGAGAACGCCGGCCGCAACATCGCCGAGTTGCTCGTCTCGCTGGGCATCAGCGGCAAGGTCGTCATCTGTTGCGGCAAGGGCAACAACGGCGGCGACGGCTTCGTCATCGCCCGTCATCTCGACAACCATCATGTCCCCGTCCAGGTGCTGCTGTTCGCTCGTCCCGAGGAGTTGGCCGGCGATGCAGCCATCAACCAGCGCATCCTCGCCGGCTCTGGCGTGCAGGTAGACGTTCACAGCGGCCCTCTGGATCGCGAGACGATTCGCGTCGATCTGGCGACGGCCGACTGGGTCGTCGATGCATTATTCGGCACGGGCCTGAGTGGCGGCCTGCGTCCTCCCTTCGACGAGGTCGTGACCCTTATCAACGAGGGACCGGCGAAAGTGCTGGCGGTGGACATCCCGTCGGGCCTCGACGGCGACACCGGCAAGCCGCTTGGGCCAGCGGTCCGCGCGCTGCACACGGCGACGATGCTGGCGTGGAAGAAGGGTTTCGTGGAAGTAGCGGCGCGCGAGTGGCTCGGACAGGTCCACCTCATCGACATTGGTTTGCCGCGCCGATTTCTGGTTTGAAGGGTATGCGTTGAGATTGCCGTGATGACTCTCGAAGCCTTTCTGCAAACGATTGTCGA
>JBBRIK010001077.1:0-2936 GCA_038221045.1 Gemmatales bacterium | reverse complement strand
GGGATTCTTCCGCAGGGAGATCATAATGCAGGCGGTTGGCCCAATGGCACCGGGTGTCGCCGACGGTTTGGTCAACACGGATGCCCAGCCCAACCAACTCCTCCGGCAGGATCGGGATGTAAGCCACCTCTTCTCTCAGGCTATCGCGACCGCTGTTGATCCCCATTGTCACCCGTCGCAGGTCTTCAGCCGTGGCCACCCGAAACAAGCTGTAGGGCTTCGGATCGCGCAGGAAAACAACCCGGACGCCCTCGTCCACTCGCTGATCGATCGGTGTGGAGGAGTCACCCCCAGGAGTGTTTTCGCGGCAACTTCCGGAGAAAGAAAGGGGCCTTGAGTCCGAGTTGATCCAACGTCGGCGGAGCAGCCATTAGCCCTCCATGTCGCGCAGGACCTCGGCCACGGTTTCTCCAACGGAAGGCGACGTCTCCTTGGCCAGGTTCTTGAGCAGGACCTCGATCACGGGCTTGCTCTTCGGCTCATGATGCGCCAGGTCGCCCAGGGCATGGGCTGCTGCTTCCTTGCCGCTGGGTGTAGCGCGGGCTACCATTCGCAGGACTGCAACGAGCTTCTGCACCCAGGGAAGGTTCGACCGACAGATTCCACGCAGCAGCGCATACCAGGCGTCGTCGTTCACGGAGTAGCGCGATCCGCTCCCCTTGTCAAGCCGGGCCGCATCGGCCTTGAGGAATCGGTCGGCAGCGGCAAGGGCCACCCAACCGATTTGAGAGAGGACGTCGATGGCAATGTCCAACCCATCTGAACCACCGTTGGCCGCACACTCGAACAGCAAATGATTCACACAGTCCAGCGGGTAGCGCGAGGCCCGGATGTGATTGACCGCCTTGACCGATGCTGTGGCCCGCTCGCGCCGCGGGGCAAGAATCAGTTCGCGCACCAGTCGGCGGAACAGCACAACATCGACGGAAACACCTCGGGTTTCCATGGGGCGCGCGATGACCTGACGATGGAGCGGCCCTCGACGGGCCCGGAAGGGCGAACGAGTATCGAGCAAGGCGCTATTCATCGTTCAGTTCCATTTGAAAGAACTCTTTGAGCATCTGTTTAGAATGACGATAGTCGATCAAGAATTGTTCGGCTGCGGCCACGGCTTCCAGATGGTTCCGCGAGGAGGTTCTTCGTTCATGAGTGAACCGGACGGCGACGCCTTCCTCCGGAACAACAGCCAGCGTGACGTCAATCTGAACGTCGCCTCAGCTGAAAGCTCCAATCCAGCGAAACTGGCGCGCGTCGGGGAAATCGCGAACGCTCCTGGAGCCGAGTTGAGGTAATGCGTTTTCGGTCCAATCCTTCAGGTCGCAGGAAAAGTGGAAGTTGTGGCCGACTGCCTCGACGGGAGTATGACATAACAACTTCATCACCTTCGCCGCCTTGTCCCCGCAAGTTTCCTTTTCCTTGATGTAAATCGAGGGCGAAGAAACCATCAAACGGCGGTAGTCTACCTCCCACTCCAGCGCCCCAATGGTGAACGCGGTCCCGTCGGTTATCATGCCCGGATAGAAATCCGCGGCATCGTCTTCCGCGCATACCTGATTCCGGATCAGCCATTCCGGGGTTCAGGCGTCAGCGCACCGCGTCGAGTGGCTTCAGGCGCATTGCCGACAGCGAGGGCAGCAGTCCGCCGATGCAGCCCATCGCCAGCGAGAAGAGCACTCCCGTCAGCAGGATGTTCGTATCGACCGTCAGTTTCAGCACGACGCTCTTGCCGCCGCCCTGGCCGCTGCCGACGATGCTCGATGCCGTCCAGCCGTCCGCGATGGAGCCGATGGCCACCCCCATCACGCCGCCGATCAGGGCGATCAGCAGCGATTCGAGGAAGAACGACGTCAGGATCTGCCAGGGCGTGTAGCCGATGATGCGCAGCACGCCGATGTCCTTCGTCCGCTGGCTGATGGCGGCGTACATGGTGTTCATGACGCCCAGCACCCCGCCGATGGCCATGATGACCGCGACGAAGCCGATGGCGAACAGGAACTGCTGATTCGTCTTGTTCAGGCTCTCGTAGTAATCCGTCTCGACATACGTCTGGATGGCCGCCTTCTTGTAGTTGAACTTGAGGTCCTTCGCCATCGCCTTCGCCGTCGTCGCGTCCTGCGTCCGCAGCACGATGGTCGTGTACGTCTCCTTGCCGAAGAGCGGGCCGACGAGTTGCCGTTTCGCCCAGATTTCCGAATCGAACGTCGAGCCGGCCGAATGCAGCAGGCCGACGACGAGCCAGCGCACCGGGCCAACGTCGAAGGCGTCGCCGACCGCGAGCGTCTCTCGGCCGATGTCCTTACCCAACTCGCGGGCGATCCCTTCGCCGAGGACGGCCTGGATCGCGGGCCGGCCGCTCTCCATTGGCTGCACGCCCGCCGGCGAGAACCAGGCGCCGCCTTCGTGCAGCTTCAGCCCATGCACCGCCCCGGAACGCCCTGGATCGTCGAGGCCGCGCACTTGCAGGAAGCGTTTCTTGCGGCCGCCGCTGGCGTTGGCGATCGGCTGATTGACGATGAGATAGACCTCCCAACTCGCGAGCGGCCGGCCCTCGGGGTCACGCAGGATGCTCTCGTGCCACTCCACTTCGGTCACGTCGCGGTAGCCGAGGTTGCTGAACGCCTCGTCGGTCGCGCCGTCGGACATGACCATGACGTTGCCCGGCTGGCCGCTGCACTGCGTCAGGGCGTACATGCCGTTGACGAAGGCCAGCATGACGGTCATCAGGCCGACGACCAGCGTGAAGGCGAGGGCCGTCATGAGGGTCGTCCGCCAGCGCACGATCAAATTGCGGAGGTTGTACTTCAGCGGCACCTTGCCGAAGACGGCGAGGATGACGATCAGCCCCAGAAAGAAGCTGAGCGGGCCGACGAGCCGCGGCGAGATGGGAAGCGATTCGGTCATGGATTCAGTCTACGAGGGTTAGCCGGGACGCGGGG
>JBBRIK010001076.1:0-2938 GCA_038221045.1 Gemmatales bacterium | reverse complement strand
CGCTGAAGGTGATCTACAAGGCGTCGTGCGAGGTGCGCAACTCGATCGTCTACGCCACGCTGATCGTTTGCGTGGTCGTGCTGCCACTGTTCGCGATGGCCGGGCTGGAGGGCCGGATGTTCGCCCCACTGGGCATGGCCTACATGGTGTCGCTGCTCGGTTCGCTGCTGGTCTCACTGACGGTAACGCCGGTGCTGGCCTCGTTCCTGTTGCCGAAGGCCCGTTTCATGGAACACAAGGGCGACCCCATTCTGCTGCGCGGGCTGAAGTGGTTGGACACGCGCGTGCTGTGCTTCGCCCTCCGCCACCCCTGGCCGATCCTGACAACCACGATCGTCCTCGGCGTGCTGTCCAAGCTAGTGATCTTCTGGATGGGGTCGGAGTTCCTGCCGCCCTTCAACGAAGGGACGCTGACCATTAACATTCAGGCCGATCCGGGAACGGGTTTGCCCGAGAGCATTCGCCTGGCGCGGCAGGTGGAGCGCGCGATGTTAGAGGTGCCGGAAGTGCTGTCGGTTTCCCGGCGCACCGGACGGGCGGAGATGGACGAACACGCCGAGGGCGTCAACTCGTCGGATTTAGAGGTTCGCGTCCAGGAACATGAACGGCCGAAGCCGGGCTGGGGTTACGCGTTCCTGCGCGCCGTACCGGGGCTACACCATTCCGGCGTTGATGTATACGGCCGGCCGCGCGAGCAGGTTGTCGCCGAGATCCGCGACAAGATCACGAGCATCCCCGGCGTGAAGGTCAACATCGGCCAGCCGATCTCGCATCGCCTGGACCACATGATGTCTGGCGTGCGCGCCCAGGTCGCCGTCAAGGTGTTCGGCCCCGACCTGCGCATCCTCCGCGATACGGCCCAGGACGTTCACGCCCGGATGAGCAAGGTGCCGGGCGTGGTGGACCTACAGATTGAGCCGCAGATCGAGATCTCGCAGCTCCGCCTGAAGGTCAGGCGTCAGGTGGCAGCCAGCTACGGGTTGTCGCCCGGCGACGTGACTGAGCTGCTGGAGACGGCCTACAAGGGTCGCGTCGTCTCCGAGGTGCTGGACGAGGACCGTCGCTTCGACCTGGTGGTCTGGTACGACGAGGACTCGCGGAAAGACCCGGAGGAGATCAACAAGACCATCCTCGACACCCCCTCGGGCCGCAAGGTCAAGCTGGGCCAGGTGGTCGAGGTCCTCACGACCACCGGACCGAACACGCTTAACCGGGAGAATGTGCAGCGGCGCATCGTCGTCTCCTGCAACGTGCAGGGCCGCGACCTGGCCGGCGTGGTCGAGGAGATCCAGAAGGGTCTTGCCCCCGTCGAGGAAAGGTTGCGCGGCCTGGCGGGCGACTACCGCGTCGAATACGGCGGGCAGTTCGAGGCCCAGCAGCAGGCCAACTTCCGCCTGGCCATCCTCGGCTCGCTCGCCATCGTCGCCGTGTTCATCCTGCTGTGGAAGTGCCTGGACTCCTGGGCCGCGGCCCTCCAGGTGCTGGTGGTGAACATCCCGCTGGCGGCGATCGGCTCGGTCGTGTTGTTGATGCTCATCAACCGGCCGGACTGGGCCACGCTTCAGGCCGCCCCGTGGTGGGAGTGGCCCAAGGTCTGGGCCCAGGCGACCACGCTCTCGGTGGCCCACTGGGTCGGGTTCATCACGCTGATCGGCATCGTGAGCCGCAACGGCATTATGATGATCTCGCACTACATCCACCTCATGAAGCACGAGGGCGAGAAGTTCGACGAGAAGATGATCATCCGCGGCAGCCTGGAGCGGCTGTCGCCCGTTCTCATGACCGCGTTCGTGGCCATCATCGGCCTGGTGCCGCTGGCTCTGGGAGCCGGCGAGACGGGCAAGGAGATCCTGCACCCGCTGGCCATCGTGGTCATCGGCGGGTTGCTGGACTCGACCTTGATGGATCAGATCGTGACCCCGTCGGTGTTTTTCCTGGTCGGCCGCCTCTTCGGGCCGCAGATCTACCTCGGCAGCGGCAACCCCGCCCGCGAAGCCGAGGAAACCGACCGCTGGGCCGAATCCCTGTTTCCCGCTCCTTCCGCGAACGGCGATGGGGCTGCCGGACCGGCGCCTCTCGGGCCGACCGGCCTGTCCCTACCAATGACCGAGCCCAAGATCCCTGTTTCCTAGCATAGAGGTACCCCATGAGTGTCTGGACGCGTTTGCTGGCAGTGGCCGTGTTGGCCGCCGCCTCGACCTGGTCGCTAAGCGGCTGCTCCGGCAACCCGACGACGAAGCCGGCAGCGGACCACAAGGACAGCGACAAGAAAGACGGCGACCACAAGGACCACAAGGACAGCGACAAGAAAGACGGCGACAAAAAGGACCACAAGGACGGCGACAAAAAGGACGACGCCCACAAGGATGGCGACCACGACAAGCCGCTCTCGGAGAATGATGTCAAGATGCCCGAGACGTTCAAGGCCGGGGTTGCTCGGCTGGACGAACTGCACAAAAAGATCGACCACCAGATCGAACACGACGAACTCGACAAGGTCCACCGCACCGCCGAGGAGGCGGCCCTGGTCGCCCGCGGGATGAAGAAACTGGCCGCGAAGGAGCTCACGGACGACGCCAAACAGGCCGACGCGATCAAGTTGTGCGAAGAGGTGGCCCGCTTCTACAAGCCGCTCGACGAGGCGGCGGACGCCAAGAAGAAGGCCGAGACCGTGGCTCTCCACAAGCAAATGGGCGAGACCATCAGCAAGTTGAAGGCCCTTACGAAGTGACAGCTGCCGGGAAACCGGCGCAACTTCATTCTCGGAAGGCGTTCAATCAGGGAAGGGGAAGAGCCGCGGGCGATCCCAGCCATGCGGCTTCTCCTTCCCTCGCCCGAGAAGCGTTCAATCAACCGAAACGGTGAAGGAGGCTAACATGTTCCGCATGGCATCTCTTATGGCCGCAGTCGCCCTCGCGCTGGCGTTGCCGGCAGCGTC
>JBBRIK010001075.1:0-2938 GCA_038221045.1 Gemmatales bacterium | reverse complement strand
GACAGGGGAGATTGGCTCGTCGTCCAATCCCATTTCCGGTATGACCGTGGCCACGCTGCTGCTGACGTGTCTGATCTTCGTCGCGCTCGGCTGGACGGGAGAGGGAGACCGCTTGACGGCGCTGTCGATCGCGGCCGTCGTTTGCATCGCGGCTTCCAACGGCGGCACCACGTCGCAGGACCTCAAGACCGGCTTCCTCGTCGGCGGCACTCCGAAATATCAGCAGTACGCCATCCTCATCGGCGCTCTGTCGTCGGCCCTGGTGATTGGCTTCGTCCTCATCTGGCTCAACGACGCCTACACCGTCTACACCGTCAAGAACCTGCCGGCCCTGGAGGAGCCGCTGAAGGTCGAGACGCTCACCGAGAAGGGCAAGGCCCCGGACGACGACAAGGTGTATCTCGTCTGGCGCGCGGCTGAGGGTAATGAGCAGGGAGTCAAGCCCGGCCATTACCTCGTCGATGAGACCGGCCAGATTCGCTACCTCGTCGATCCAGGGATCAACGGCCAGCGCAAGCATCGGGACGACGGGACGGAAGTGCAACGCTTCAAGGCACCCAAGGCGGCGTTGATGGCCCTTATCACCGATGGAATCCTGCGCGGCAAACTGCCCTGGACGCTGGTGTTGATCGGCGTGGCCATTGCCGTCGTGCTGGAGTTGTGCGGCATTCCTTCGCTGGCTTTCGCCGTCGGTGTCTATCTGCCGCTGTCGGCCTCGACGCCCATCCTCGCCGGCGGATTGGTGCGCTGGTTCGTCGATCGCCGCAATCGTCCCGCGCCGGGGCCGGACGGCAAGGTTGTCCCTGTCTCCGACACGGACAGCGAAACCAGTTCCGGCTCGCTGCTGGCGACAGGCTACATTGCCGGCGGCGCTATCGCGGGCGTCATCATCGCGTTCCTGTCGTTCAGTGAGGCCATTCCGCGTGCGATGGCCCAGTGGCAATATCGCACCGTCGCCACCGGCGAGAGTCAGACCCTCGCGGAGGCAGCGGAGGCGGCAGCGATGAAGGAGTTGCCGCACGATTCAAAGAAGCTGGAAGTCCACGAGGACGTCAAGGAACGCGCGGGAGAGATTGCGGAGTTGAACTCCGAACTGGAACCGCGCTTCTGGCCTGTACCGTCCGGCTTTGTCCTCAAACTGCCCGGACGAAAGACAGCCAACGTCGAAAAAGCCGCCACGCTGGGCAGCCTGGCAGCGGAGCATCTCGGCGCGGAGAGCAAGGCGACGCTGCTCTTGAACCTCAATCTGTCGAGCCTCGTCCAGGTGCCGAAGGGGACGAAACTCGATCTGCCGAAAAAGAAGACGTTTGAGGCAACGGCAGACATGACGCTCGGTGAGGCGGCCATCAAGGCGCTGGGCAAGGAGGAGCGAAGCCACGAGTTGTACGATCTCAACGAGGACGCGCTGAAGCCGAAGATCACGCTCGACAAGGGAGTGAACCTGAAACTGCCGCAGCCGATGTGGCCGGCCCTGCTCGCCTTCGGCGTCCTGATTGGCCTGCTCGCACTGGTGGGCGTCGGCCTCCTCTTCAAGTCGCCGAGCGAGCCGGGAAGAATCTCTTGATCCGATGGACATTCAACGGAGAAACCGCATGAGGATCTCTCTCGCCGTGTTGGGTCTCACTGCTCTGCTGGCACCCGCCGTGCAGGGCGACGAGGGCATGTGGCTGTTCACCAAACCGCCGACGAAAACGCTCAAGGAGAAGTGCAATTTCGAGCCGGACAAGAAATGGCTCGAACACGTTCAGAAGTCCTGCGTCCGCTTTCCCGGCGGCTCCGGCTCATTCGTCTCCGCCGACGGCCTGGTCATGACCAACCATCACGTCGGCGCGGGGGCTGTCGCGCGCCTCAGCGCCAAGGGCAAGGACCTGCTCAAGGACGGCTACCACGCACGAACGCAGGACAAGGAACTCAAATGCGATGGCATGGAGTTGTTCTGCCTGCAAAGCATCGACGACGTGACCGAGGAAGTGAACAAGGCCTTATCGGAAGACTTGAAGGCGGATGAGGCAGCCACCGCGCGCCGGAAGGCCATGACCAAAATTGAAAAGGACTCGCAGGACAAGACGAAACTCCGCAGCGAGGTCGTCACCCTCTTCCAGGGCGCGCAGTATCACCTCTATCGTTACAAGATCTACAAGGATATCCGCCTTGTCTTCGCGCCCGAGCAGCAAATCGCCTTCTACGGCGGCGATCCCGACAACTTCGAGTTTCCGCGTTTCGACCTCGACGTCACCTACTTCCGCTGCTACGAGGACGGCAAACCGGCGAAGATCGACGACTACCTCAAGTGGAGCGGCTCCGGGGCCAAGGAGAACGAACTGATCTTCGTCGCCGGGCATCCTGGCCGAACCAATCGGCTCCTCACTGTCGCCGAGATGGAGTATTTCCGCGACGTCGATTACCCTTACCAGCTCCAGCGCCTCAATCGGCTCGAAGTGCTGGTCGGCGTCTTCGGCGAACGTAACGACGAGAACAAACGCCAGTCGAAGGACCTGCTCTTCGGCATCGCCAATAGCCGCAAGGCCCGTGTCGGCGGCCTCGGCGGTTTGCTCGATCCCGACCTGATGAAGCAGAAGAAGGAGGCCGAGACGAAGCTCAGGGCTTTCGTCAACAAGGACGAGAAGCTCAGGAAGGAAGTCGGCAACCCCTGGAACAAGATCGCCAGCATCCAGACGGCCCGCGCCCAGATGCTCCGGCCCTACGCGACCCTGGAGCGAGGAACGGGCTTCTTCAGTGAGCTGTTCCCCATCGCCCGGACGCTCGTCCGCGCCGCCGACGAGCGGGCGAAACCGAACGACGAACGGCTGCGCGAGTACACCGAATCGAGCCTTGACGCGGTCAAGACGCAGCTTTTTGCCAAGAAGGAGATCCACGACGACTTTGAGATCGTCAAACTGGCCGATGCACTGACGTACTTGTGCGAGGTGATGGGGGC
>JBBRIK010001074.1:0-2939 GCA_038221045.1 Gemmatales bacterium | reverse complement strand
TAAAACGTAGCGCAAATGGTGGTTGAATCCGGTTTGGGCGCTGACCAGCGCCAGCACTACGACCGCCGGGGCCAGGACGGTCAGCTCGTCCCGCCACGGCGCCGCGTAGCCTCGCCAGAATAGCCCCAGGACGCCAGCCAGCAGCGCCAAGACCCAGGCGCCCAATGGAACCTTCACCGCCAGGCCGTAGAGGAAGTAATACCACCACCCTTCCTGCCGCCATTCGCCGCGCAAGTAGGAGTAGTAGTGGGACTCGAAATCGTGCTTCTGCACGTCAATTCCTAACAAATAGTTGCGCGGGACGGGTATGGGCAGTTCGCCGAGCCATGAGCCGGCGAAGCGGTTGGCCCGCGTGCCTGGCCCTGCCTCCACGATAGCCGAACCGCCTAAACTTTCGCTTATGAACTCAAAGCCGCCCAGTCGTTCGCACGATCCCTCGAAGCCGTAAGCCGCGTTAAGCAGGTAAACACCGAGGATAAACATCGTACCCAGCTGAAGACCCTGGCGCAGCCAAGCGCGGGCCGACAGCAGGCGCCGTTCGGGAAGCTTCCAGACGAGCCACAACGCCGGCCAGAGCGCGAACAGGATGATCCAGGTCGTCTTGGTGAGCAATGTCAGCCCCAGGGCCAACCCGGCGCCGAGGGCCAGCGGCCAACCGGGTTGCTTCAGCCATTTCCAGAAGACGTACGCCGCCGTCAGACCCAGGGCCGTCGCTCCCGTGTCGGGCGTGATCATCTGCGCATTGGCCAGGATGTTCGGCTCGAAACACCACAGCGCCAACGCCAGCAATCCCGACCCATCGCCGTACAGCTCCCGCGCCCAACGGTAACAGATGTAGCCGCCCAGCAGACTGAACGGGATGCACGCCCACCGCGCCCACGTGAAGAACCAGAACGACCGTTCGCCGTTGGCCGCGATGAAGTCGCGCCCAATCGGGAACTCCGAGCGCGCTCCGGGCGCGTCGGAGTATTGGCTCCACTCCGTTTTTGGTTGCACAAATAATACGGGAATGGTCGCAATGGCGCGAACTAAAGGTGGATTGACGTGATAGAGATCGAAGCGGCCCAATTGCCAGTGGCTGAGGCCTGCCGCCATGTGGCCGACCTCGTCGATGGCGGGACTATGTTTGGCGGCGGCGTAGGCCAGCAGCCCGGCGTGTGTGAGCAGCAAGAGCGCCGGGACGAATCGCAGTATCAGGGCCGCCCGCTTCGGCCTGTCGGGTACGCTGCCCACTTCATCATGCCCGTCTTGCATGATGCGCATGCTATGTCGATCGGTGAATGAGGACAAGGTAGGCGACGCGCGCCTTCATGGCTCATGCGCCTTTCCTGGTTCCCACGCTCCGCGTGGGAACGCAGTCTGGACGCTCTGCGTCCCGAACGCGCGAAGAATCAAATGAAGAATGAAGAACGGGGAACAGGGAACAGGGAATGATCAGGCGTCGGCCTTGTATTCCTCATTCCCTGTTCCCCGTTTCCTGTTCTTCATTCTTCATTGTTTTCTCGCCGGCGGCGGCGATGCACGCCGGTCGGGACACAGAGCGTGGGGTAATGGATCAGAATTCCGGCGCCACCTCGCCGCCCGAAGGCGTCATGAGGCTCAGCAGGGTCTGCGTGGACGTGCCGTAGGGGATAAGCTTGACCGAGCCGTCGGCGAACACAAACTGCGCCCCGGCGACGTGCGGCGAACCCCAGTTCTCGCGGGCGGCGAGGAAGTCGCCGCGACGGTCGCGGAGCAGGCCGTTGCCCTTGCGCGACGTGCTATCGGAGCCGCCGAGGAAGAACGGTTCGTCCCAGTACCAGGAGCCGGTGGAGTAGTAGTCGGGGTCCATCGCCTTCTCGCCGGCGAGGAAGGTATGCGAAGTCCCATCCGGAATGTTAGCCATGCGCAAACACGGCTGGGGACGCATCGGTACGACCCAGGCGTTGGCGGCGTAGTCGGTCTTGCCCCAGGGCCAGCCGCCGCCGTTGTACGTGCCACGGGCGTCGTCATGGGCCGGCAGCGCCACCGCGGCACGACGGCTGGGGCAGACATAAAGCTTGACCGGATTGCCCCATGTCTGGGTGTTGTACATGTTCTGTTGTTCGACGTAGGGCAAGAGCGCGTAGGCCCACGAGCCGGATTGATCCGATCCCGAGCGGCGCGGGTCGCCGACGCCCCAGACATAGTTGCCGACGGTGGCGAAGTCGTGGGTCGAGACACGGGTGGACGTGCCGTCCACGGCCTGGATCGTCTGCTGGCCGTCCCAGCCGCCGTTGCCCGGAAAGACGCCCACGGCGTCATGGTGCATTGGAAAGGCGAGGCCGATCTGCTTGAGGTTGTTGGCGCAGGCCATGCGGTTGGCGGCCTCACGCACCTGCTGCACCGCGGGGAGGAGCATCCCGATCAGCACCGCAATAATGGCGATGACGACGAGCAGTTCGATCAAAGTAAACGCCAGCCGATGATTTCCTAAGCGACCAGTCATATTTCCCCTTCGCAGGTCCGTTTCATTCTTTGCCAGTCGATCGGCGGCTTTTCCGGAAGCGGAGAAAAAACGCGGCGCCAACGACCGCGACCAGGATCGCGATACTCCCTAATGTCAGGAGTATTCGCGTCCATGTCCAGCCCCCTTGTGAAAGAGGTTGTAGCGGCTCACCTTCGAGAACTCGATCCGCGTCCGTTTTCGGCGGACCCAGTTTCGCCACGGATTCCTTCGTCTTGGCGAGGAGCCGTCCCCGCGTAGACGGGTCTTTCAGGTTGGCGTCGGCGAGTCCTTGTAGCTCTTCCGTGACGAACGGACGTCGGCTGTAGATTGAGATGATTTGATCTGTCAGTATGTCCCGCAACTGACACAACTCACGTTGCTCAACGGCTTTCTTCCGAGCGGCCAGGAACGCCTCCTGGTCGTCCATCGGGGTGGGCAGGTCCGGGGCTGTGTCGGGAAGGTCATACTTCGC
>JBBRIK010001073.1:0-2943 GCA_038221045.1 Gemmatales bacterium | reverse complement strand
AGTAGCTCAGCCAGGTGCCGAACGCCTCGGCATGAGTCGCCCATACCAGCTTGCCGGTCAGGAGATCGTGGACGACAAGACGAGCCTCGTGCGGCGGCTTCTTGCCGTGTCGCTTCAGTTTGCTCAACTGCATGCCGGAGAGCCGATCCATGCAGTAGAGACGCCCGCCGCCGGCGCAGATGGCGTTGTGGCGGAAGCCCAGTTCCGACGTCATCGACCACAGCAACTTGCCCGTGTGCCGGTCGAGGACGAAGAGGTGACGGCTCGACGAAGAGTTGTCCGCCCCCGCCCGCGGTTTCGGCAGCACCTTGGAGAGCAGGCTCTCCTTCTCGTTCGGCTTCTTGTTCGGATCGTCTTTCTTCGGCGTCTCGTCGCTCTTTGGGTTTTCGTCTTTCTTCGGCGGATCGTCGTCCGTCTTGGGCGGCGGCGCATCCTTGCCGGTGTTGGGATCGTAGAGCGGATCCGCCCCACCGACGATGAAATCGCCGATCACATTGAGATAACCCCAGCGAGCCGTCTTGCTCACTTCAGGCAGATCGGGCATCGCGAACTCGCTGAGGCGTTTTCCCGTCGCCGGATCGAGCCGGACGCAACTCCTGCCATACGCGATGTAGATGCCCTGGGCCGTCGAGATGTAGTTCGTGCCGCTGGCGTTGGCGCCGGGCTGATGGGCGAGGTTGTTGTAGAACGCCCCGACGCCGGGCAGCGACGCCTCCCACAGGATGCGGCCCGTGTAGACGTCCATCGCCCGGATCATGTTGACGCCTTCGATGAACAGCCGGCCGTCGATGACCTGGGGCTGCGGGCCATGTCCGTGCCGCGGCAGGACGCCATCGTGCGACGGGCCGCCGAACCACAGGACGCCCAGCGGCGCCTTGACGATCGTGTCGTGCGAGACGCGCGTATTGGCTGCGTCGGCATGCTCGTGCGTCCAGTTGGCCGACCCCGGCAGCGCTCCCTCGCGCGACAGGAGCAGCCAGTCTCCCCAGGGACGCAACTTCGCCCCAGACAGTTCGAGGCGATCGATGATGCGCGACATCTCCTGCTGCCGGCCCGCCGGCACTGCCAGACAGGCGACGCCGCCATAGGGCCGCAGCGACTGATACACCTTGCGAAGCAGTTCCGGCCCGAGCAGGCTGGTCTGTTCGACGATCGAGAAGGAAGCCAGGTAGAGCGGCATCTCGATGGCCAGGGGCTGGGTCGCGTGCAGAGCCAGGCGCTCCCGGCTGATGCCCGCGTCCTGAATCTCGTCGCGCAGTTTGTGGACCTTGTCCGCATCGCCATCGACCGCGATCAGATGCAATTCACTCTGGCGAACCAGTTCGCGGGCTAGTTTGCCGTCGCCCGCGCCCCACAGGATGCCATACCCCGTCCGCACGCCGGTCGCATCGAGCAGCGCGCGGGCCTTGCGGCTCTCCTCCGTGAAGACGCTCGGCTGGCGATTTACCGGCGGCAGGGGAGCAGCCGGCACGCCTGCTCCGAAGCAGTAGAGCCGGCCTTCCTGCGTGACGGCGAACAGCTTGTCGTCGCCGGTCAGCAGACAGCCGACGGTCCCCTCGACCTCGGCACGCCAGGCTGTTTTCATCTGATTGGGAGGCAACGGCAGATCGAAGGCGACAATCTCGGTCTCGCCGCCGAGATAGAGCCGATCGCCCGACTTGATGAGGTCGCCGATCGGAATCGTCTCTGTCGAACTGATCGTGTCCATGCTCCACCGCTTCGTCGTGGTTTCCTTGCCCTTGCGGTCCACCGTCTTGGTTTCACGAACGCGTGCCGACTCGAGATCGAACGCGGACAGTTTCTGGTCCTCGAATCCGAACAGGACGCGATCGGTCAGGACGGTGCGGCGCGGGATGAGGCCAAGGTGCTTGCCGCTGGCGACGTCGAAAGCGGACCCGCCGTTGAAGAAGACCTTACCGGTCGTGGTGACCTTGCTGCCGCCGCCGCGTTTGCCGTTGTCGCCAAGGTGATAGTAGAGCAGTTTCCCAGTCTTGCGATCGTAGCAGGCGGGGATCGACCGCCCTCCCGGAACGAGCAGTCTATCGCCGGCGACGACGAGCGGCCCTTGGGGCGCGACGCCGGCGAAGGAGTCGGCGTTGTGCGGCTGCTTGATGAAGATGCAGCTATCGGCGTCATTGGTCCAGAGGACCTTGCCGGTATGGGCATCGACGGCATGAAGAAAGATGCCCATGAACGGCCAGATGCCGGCGGCGAAATAGACCGTGCCATCGGCGAGGACAGGAGCGCCGCGCGCCGGCCAGGTCGAGATGAGGCGTTCGTTGCCCAGCAGTTTGCGGTCGCCCGGCCCGCCTCGAAACTTCCACAGCAGTTTCCCGCTTGCCCCCTCGACGCAATAGAGATAACCGTCATCGCTGCCAAAATAGACCCGGCCCTCCCAGGCGACGGGAGCGAAGCGGACGGGGCCGTCCGCGTGGAAGCGCCAGAGTTCCTTGCCGCTATCGGTGTCATAGGCGGTGAGGCTATCGTGGCAGGAGGAGCCGACGAAGAGTCGTTTCCCGGCCACGATGGGCTGATGGACGGCATCGAGTTGCATCATCGCCTGATCGGGCCAGGCCGGTTTCAGCGCAGGCAATGGGCGCGACCAGAGCGGCTGCATCGCGGCGGGCAGACGTTGCGGCGAGGCAGCGGTCCGGCCGGCGTCGAAGCGCCACATGGGCCAGTCGGCGGCGGCAACGACGGCAGGGAGCAGCAGTACGCTGAGGAGCGAGAGCCGGCGAGCCAGGAAGGAAGGCATGATGCGAGTCCTCTTCCGCGATCCAGGATCAACCATGAAACCGCTGGTTGACTGACCGGTATCGGGAAGTTGCGACAAACCTCGGTGGGTATCATTCGCGGGCGGCTGGCAAGTCGGATGTATTCTATCGTCCGCGCGCGTGAGATGACAAAGACAATCCCGGACGCCTGCGCGTGTTTTTCGTTTCG
>JBBRIK010001072.1:0-2944 GCA_038221045.1 Gemmatales bacterium | reverse complement strand
GTCGCCAAAAGAGTAGGCTGTCGTCGATCCCGCCCGCGCCGCCCACTCCCATTCCGCTTCTGTCGGCAGACGATAAGTCTTGCCCGTCTTCTTGGACAGCCAGCGGCAATACTCCATCGCACAGTGATGGGTGATGCACAGTACGGGATGACCCTCGCGGCCGTGGCCGAAGGTCTCGTCGGCGTAGGGCGGCGTCGGCCGGGTGACGGCGTCGGGGTCTTTCTTGTCCTTCTTGTCGTCCTTCTTCGGCTCGGGCTTCTTCTCCTCGCCTTCCTTGTTTGCTTCTTCTTCCTTCCAGTAGGCGTCGAACTCATCCCAGGTCACCTCGCATTTGCCCATCCAGAAGGGACGGACGGCGACAGGATGTTGCGGCCCTTCATCCTCGCGCCGGCCCTTCTCACCGACGGGGCTGCCCATCAGATAGACGCCGCCGGGAATGGCGACCATGTCGAACTTGACCTCGCTGCCGGCAATCGGCTCGTTGTAACCCTTGTGCTTCAACTCGTCGATTTTCGGCAGTTTCATCGGCTCGGCCGCGGTCCCCGCGAGGAAGCAGACCATCGCCGGCAGGAAAACGAGGCTCAGACGCAGTGGGTGATTCACTATCCATTTCATATGTGTTATGCTCCGGATCTGGCTCTCTGCCGCTGGCGGCGAACCGGAAAGTTGTGAGGGTTCGGCCATGTTCGCGATCGCACTTGTGAGCTTGCTCGCTCCGCTCGAACGGTTCGAGTACACCGAAGTTCACATGGGAACGAAGTTCCGCATGGTGATTTATGCCGCCGGCGAGACAACGGCCAGCAAGGGCGCGAAGGCCGCGTTCGCGCGCATCAAGCAACTCGATGGTATCATGAGCGACTACAAGCCAGCCAGCGAATTGATGCAACTATGCAAGAAGGCAGGCGGTCCGCCCGTCCGCATCAGCGACGAACTGTTCTTCGTCCTCGACAAAGCGCAGGAACTCGCCAAACGCAGCGACGGCGCATTCGACGTGACGGTCGGTCCGATCGTGCGGCTGTGGCGCTTCGCCCGCAAGGCCCAGCGCTTGCCCGATCCCGATGAGTTGAAGGCCGCCCTGCCGCTGGTCGGTTACGAGAAGATGATCCTCGATCCCAAGTCGAAGAGCGTTCGGCTGACGAAGGAAAAGATGCAGCTCGACCTGGGCGGCATCGCCAAGGGCTACGCGGGTGACGAGGCGGTGAGGGTGCTGCGCGAGCAGGGCCTGACACGCGTGCTGGTGGCGGCGGGCGGCGACATTGTGGTTGGAGACGCTCCTCCTGGCGAGAAGGGCTGGAAAGTCGGTATCATGCCCTTGAACGATCCCGAGAAGAAGCCGACGCGCTCGCTCGTGATGTCCAATAGCGCCGTCTCGACTTCGGGCGACGCGGAGCAGTATGTCGAAATCGAGGGCAAGCGATATTCTCACATTGTCGATCCGAAAACGGGCGTCGGGCTTCTCGGTCCATTCAGCGTGACGGTGACGGCCCGTCGCGGCGTCGATAGCGATCGTCTGACGAAGGCGGTGGCGGTGATGGGACCGGAGAAGGGACTGGCGCTGATCGACGAAATGGAGGGAGCGGCGGCCCTGCTCATCCGCAAGATTGACGGCAAGGAGCAGGTCTTTCGCAGCAAGCAGTTCAAGGAGAATGAGTGACCTGGGTGAGTGGGGGGTGTCACCCCCCCGGTGCTTTACCTCTACCAGGGGGTTGACACCCCCCGCTCGCCGGTTCAAAGGAGAATTCGATGAAGCGACGTGACTTCCTGGGAACGATGAGCGCCCTGGCGGCGAGCGGCGTGCTGCTCGCTGCCGACGACAAGGCTCTGCCGGGCAAGACGAAGAACACGAAGTTCGCGGTCAATCTCGAGATGTGGTGGCCCGGCGAGAAGGACTTCCTCAAGAAACTGGAGGCGACGGCGGCCCTCGGTTACTCGGCGGTCGAGTTCTGGCCGTGGCAGAACAAGAACATCCCGGCCGTGGCGGAAACGTGCGAACGCCTCAAACTGGAGGTGCTACAGTTCACCGCCTGGGGCTTCTCACCCGGCCTGAATGAGCCGAAGAACCATGCGCGGTTCCTAGAAGACGTCGAGAAGGGCTGCGAGACGGCGAAGAAGCTCAAGTGCAAGATGATGTGCGTCGTCGGCGGCAACGATGTGCGCGGCATGACGCAGGAGCAGATGCACGAGAACATCATCATCGGTCTGAAGAAGGCAGCGCCGATCGTGGAGAAGCACGGCATCACGCTGATCCTGGAGCCGATGAACATCAAGGTCGATCACAAGGGCCACTGTCTCTACGGGGCCGCTCCGGCGCTGAAGATCAGCAAGGCGGTCGATTCAAAGTATGTCAAGATCCTGTGGGACCTCTATCACATGTACGTTCAGGAGGGAGGCCCCATCGAGAATATGAAGAAAGGCTTCGAGGCGGACGCGATCGCGTATCTTCAGATCGCGGACCATCCGGGCCGGAACGATCCGGGGACGGGCGAGATCAACTATCCCGAGGTGCTGAAGGCCCTGCACGGTCTGGGCTATCGCGGCCACGTCGGCCTGGAGTTCCGGCCCAAAAAGGGCGAGGAAGCGGCCGCGTGGGCCGTCCACAAGGCGGATCAGTGGTGAGCGACAAGGCAAGTGAACCGGGCAAGAATCGATGGCGCAGCCCAAACAAGAATCTCCCGCGATGGCCTGTCCGGTCTGTGGCGAACGTCTCGCCGCGGGCCAGGTGGAGACCCACCTTCGTCAGCGCCATCAGATCTTCCAGTTCCGCGGCGAACGCCGTTCGCCCTCCGATACCCTTGCGCATCTGTTGACGCTCGTTTGCAAATCTCCTCCCGATCGCGAGGCGTGGAACGTCCTCTATGCCATGGCACGCGAGCAGCACGGCGCGGGTGCCGATCGCTTCCTCGCCGCGTCGCTGGCCGCCGCGCTGGCGAGGGTCCCCCTGGAG
>JBBRIK010001071.1:0-2946 GCA_038221045.1 Gemmatales bacterium | reverse complement strand
TGACTGCTGCCTTGCCTCGACGCAACGGAGTCCTCCCATGATTCGCACGCTGACGATTGTCCTGGCCCTTGTCCTTGCTCCTTCTCTGCGGGCCGAACTGATCGCGCTCGAAATCCTCAAGCGCGAACCGTGCGCCAAAGGCAAGGAGTTCGGGACGACGGGAGCGTATGAGCAGATCGTCGCCGTCGCGAGGTTCGCGCTCGATCCGAAGAACGCTCGCAATCGCGTCATCGTCGATCTCGAACATGCTCCGCGCAACAAGGACGGCAAGGTCGAGTTCAAGGCCGACGTCTTCATTCTGGCCCCGAAGGACATGACGAAGGGCAATGGCGCGATCCTCTACGACGTCAACAATCGCGGCAACAAACTGGCGGTGGGGATGTTCAATTCGGGCGGCGGCGGCAACGAGCCGGGCGAGGGGAATGGCTTCCTCTTTCGTCGCGGCTACACGATTGTCTGGAGCGGCTGGAGCGGCGAACTGCTGCCCGGCAACGGCCGGCTGCTCCTAAAACCGCCCATCGCGTTCCATGACGGCAAGGCAATTCGCGGTGAGACGCGCTTCGAGATGGTGGCCGAGACGCCCACGGAGTCGATGCCACTCTCGCGCCGCGAGGGACATGGCAGCCATCCGCCGACGCAGCGCGGCGAACAGAACGGCACGCTCACCTGGCGCATGCGCGAGACGGATACTCGCGTGTCCATTCCGCGTTCGCAATGGTCTCTCGTTCGCGTGCCGATTCCGCCGGTGGAGCAAGGTGTCAAGGGGACACTCGGGCAGGTGCGTCTCAAACTCGCGGGCGGCTTTCGTCCCGGCTACATCTACGAGTTGATTTGCGATGTCGAGGGGCCAATCGTTCAGGGGGTGGGGTTCGCCGGGGTTCGCGATCTGATCGCGTTTCTCAAATACGACACGAGCAAGAACAACCCGCTCGCCTCGGAGGGCAAGCCGCGAATCAGCAGGGCGCACGGCTTCGGCGTGTCGCAGAGCGGGCGCTTCCTGCGGCACTTCCTCTATCTCGGCTTCAATGCGGACGAGAAGGGCCGCAAGGCGTTCGACGGCCTGATGCCGCACGTCGCGGGCGGCGGACTCGGCTTCTTCAATCACCGCTTCGCTCAGCCGACGAGGCACAACGGCCAGCACGAGGAACACCTCTATCCCGGCGACATGTTCCCGTTCACCTACGGCGATGCGGTCGATCCTTACTCGAAGCGGACCGACGGCATCCTCAAGCGTCTCGCGGCTGAGGACGCGAAATTGCTGCCGAAGGTGATGCACACCCAGAGCGCGGCCGAGTACTGGCATCGCAGCGGCTCGCTCGTCCACACCGATCCGCTTGGCACGAAGGACGCCGACATTCCCGCGAGCGTTCGCATCTACGCTTTCGGCGGCACGCAGCACGGTCCCGCCTCCGATCCTCCTGGCCGGGGCGTCGCCGACAATCTGCTCAATCCAGGCGACTACAAGCCCTGTCTGCGCGCGCTGCTCGACGCGCTCGATCTCTGGGTCCGCGATGGCAGCCAACCGCCGGCGAGCCTCTATCCGCGACTCGACAAGGGGACGCTCACCGGCTGGAGTCAAAAAGAGACCAGCTTTCCCGCACTGCCCGGCGTGCGCTATCCCGAGGTGATCCAGTTGCCGCACGCGCTCAACTATGGACCGGAGTTCTTCACGAAGGGCCTCGTCACCCTCGAACCGCCCCTGGCGATTGGCTCCTATGTCGTCCGTGTACCGCGAAGCGGCATCGACGGCAACGATCTGGGCTGTCTGCTGCCGCCCGAGGTGGGAGTGCCGCTGGCGACGTACACCGGCTGGAACCTGCGTCGTCGTGATGTGGGAGCGGAGGGCATGCTCGCGAGCCTGGCGGGATCGTTTCTGCCGTTCCCGCGTACGGCGGAAGAGCGGAAGACGAACGGCGATCCACGCAGCTCGATCGAGGAGCGTTACCGAGATTTCGCGGCGTATTCGGACCTCTTCCGTGCGAATTGCCGCAAGCTGGTTCAGGACCATTATCTGCTCGACGAGGACGCGGAACGACTCCTGCGCGATCTCGAGCGGCGCTGGAAGGCGGCGACGGAGAAGAAGTGAGGGTGTCTTCCCGCTTGCGGTGTAGCGCAGGGAAAGACCGCTACGCCGCAAGCGGGAAGAGGTCAGTCCCAGTGGTCCATCCCGAGGAACGCCCCTGTTCCGAGGAGAAGGAGTGTTCCCAGCGAGCGAATCACTTCGTGCGGGTTCACCTTCGACGCTCCCGCCCGGCGATTGACGAAGACGATGGGCGTCTCGCCGACTCGGCAGCCGGCGCGCCGGCAACGGTAGAGCATCTCTTCCTGAAACGAGTAGCCGTGCGACTGGAGCCGATCCGGCTTCGCCGCCCGGAGCTTGGCGACACGGTAACAGCGGAAGCCGCCGCTGCAATCTTTCGCCGGCAGACGCATCAACATCCGCACCAGAAGATTCACGCCCCGGCTCATCAGTTTGCGCGAGAGCGACCAGCCTTCGGTGCCGCCGCCGGGAATATAGCGCGAACCGATCATGACGTCGTGCCGATCCATGCCGCGCACCAGGGCCGGCAAATAACTCGGATGATGGCTGTAGTCGGCGTCCATGGTGATGTAGTAGTCGTAGCCGCGCTCCATCGCCTGACGCATGCCCATGAGCAGAGCGGAGCCAAGACCGAGTTTGCCGGCGCGGTGCAGGGCGTGAATTCGGCTGTCCGCCGCGGACAACTCGTCGGCCAAGCGGCCGGTGCCGTCGGGCGAGGCGTCGTCAATGACGAGGACGTGAGCGGCGGGGAGGTGGTCGAGGATTTCGCGAATCAGGGAAGAGAGGTTGTCGCGCTCGTTGTAGGTGGCCAGTCCGACCAGGATGCGCGGCGAAACCGTCTCCGGCGGCGGCATGAGGTTCTCCTCCCGGTTCACGCTTGCCAGGGATAGGGGGGCGAGTCTATC